>CALFSF010000482.1 GCA_937917025.1 uncultured Paraburkholderia sp. | reverse complement strand
AGCCGGATCGCATCGAAGGCGCGCTGGTGCTTGCGCACGACACGATGCGCGCATTCGGCAAGATCTCGCCACGCATCGGCGTGGCGGCGCTCAATCCGCACGGCGGCGAGAACGGGCTGTTCGGCGACGAGGAAATCACGATCATCCGCCCGACGCTCGAAGCCTTGCGTGCGAAAGGCCTGACGAGCGAAGGCCCGTTCCCGTCCGATACGGTTTTCATCAAGGCACGCCGCGGCGATTTCGATGCGGTCGTGATCATGTATCACGACCAGGGGCAAATCGCGACCAAGCTGCTCGGCTTCTCGCAAGGCGTCACGATGACGGGCGGCCTGAAGACCGTCTACGCGACGCCGGCACACGGCGTGGCCTACGACATCGTCGGCCAGGGCACGGCGGACGTCGGTGCGATGAGCGCCGCCTTCGATGTCGCCACCCGCAACGCCGCGGCACGCAAGACAGCGAGCGAGGCAGGCGGGCACTAAGCGGCCGATAAGACGCTGCACGGCCCGGAGACGGCTGGAGCAGCACGCACGCTGTACATAACGAATACGCATTGCCAGGAGGTTTGCCATGTTTGAGAATTTCACGAAGACGACAATCAAAACAAGCGGAGCCGAGATAGTGACGGTCAAGGGTGGCGAAGGGCCACCACTGTTGCTGATGCACGGCAACCCATTCAATCATTTGTCGTGGCACAAGATCGCTCCGCGTCTCGCGAAGGAATTCACGGTCGTCTGCACCGATCTGCGCGGTTACGGCGACAGTTCGAAGCCGCCCGGCGGCGGCGATCACTCGGACTACTCGTTCCGCGCGATGGCGCAGGATCAGATTGAAGTGATGGAAACGCTGGGCTTCAGCCAGTTTCATGCAGCGGGCCACGATCGCGGTGCACGCGTGCTCCACCGCATGTGCCTCGATCATCCGCAGAGGGTGTTGAAGGCAGGTTTCATGGACATGCTGCCGCAACATCACCTGCTCAACAACGTGACCCGCCAGTGGGGCAAGTTCTCGTGGCACTGGTTCTTCATGACTCAGGACTTCCCGACGCCGGAAAAGATGATGGGGGCCGACCCGGAGTTCTTCATCCGCCGCAAGCTGTCGAAGACCGATCAGGGCACGAGCTTCTTCGGCCCGGAAGCACTGGCCGATTACATCCGGTGCATCAAGAACCCGGAGGTGATCCACGCGATGTGTGAGGACTACCGGGCAACCTTTGGCATCGACCTCGACATGGACACCGCCGATTACGAGGCGGGCCGCAAGGTAACGACCCCCTCGTTGATTCTGTGGGGCGCGAAGGGCGGAGTCGGACGCAATCACAACGCGGCGGAGGTATGGAGCCGCTACGCGACCAACATCGTCAAGACGGCGACGGTACCGTCAGGCCACTACCTGCAAGAAGAGTGCCCTGACGAGACGCATGAAGTGTTGAGCGGCTTCTTCCGCTAATACATCCGCGGCGACCGAATGCACACCGGCCGCTGGCAGGTGTGCATTCGGTGCCGCATCATCAGAATGTAACGGAGGAAAGCATGTCAGCTTCGCAGCCGCAGCGAAGCCGGGCGAGGATCACGTTCGTCCTGCTTTGCATCATGGCATTCATCATGTACGTCGACCGGACCAATATATCCGTCGCAGCACCCGTGATAAGCAAGGAACTCGGCTTCAGCAATACACATCTCGGCTTCATCTTCTCCGCTTTCGCCCTTGCCTACAGCTGCTTCATGATTCCCGGCGGCTGGCACAGTGACCGCATCGGCGCCCGCAAAGGCTTGTTGCTATATGGTTCTCTGTGGGCCATCGCGACGATCATCACGGGCTTTATCGGCAGCTTTGTTGGGCTGATAGCGGCGCGTTTCTTCGTGGGCGTCGGCGAGGCGCCGATCTATCCGACCGCCGCGCGGATGATCGCCGGCGTGATCCCCGAAGACCGCCGCGGCGCGGCGCTAGGCGTCATGCATGCCACAGGCAGGATCGCGAACGCACTCGCGCCGTTGATCGTGACCGGCCTCATCGTGATGTTCTCATGGCGCCTCGCGTTCATCATTCTCGGCGCCGTCACGCTCGTCTATATGGTCGTGATGTATGTGAGCCTCAGTGAGGCGAAGCGCCATATCGAAATCGAAACGGGCGCGACCGTCGCCAGACCGGCTGCCAGGCCGGTCGACTGGCCGGATATGATCCGGCGCGTCTGGCCCGCCACTGCTGCGTGCTTCTGTCACGGCTGGGTGTTGTGGTTCTTCCTCAACTGGATTCCGTCGTTCTTCTCGCAACGCTATGGCCTGAAGCTCGAGCACAACGCGGTCTTCACGGCGCTGGTGTTGCTCGGCGGTTCGCTCGGCACAGCGGCCGGCGGCATGCTGACCGACTGGCGTTTCAAGCACACCGGCAACCGCCTGCGCGCTCGCCGCGAAGTCATCATCTTCGGCTTCCTTTCGTCGATCGTCGGCCTGATTCCACTGCTGCTGACTCATGACATCACGATCAGCTCGCTCTGCCTCGGACTTGCCTTCTTCTGTTCGGAACTCGCCGATTCGCCGCTATGGGTGGTCGGCACGGAAGTCTCGCGCGAGCACTCGGCCACTTCGAGCGCGTGTACGTTCACCGGCATGGCGCTGGCCGGAGCGGTATCGCCCATCGTCGTCGGCCTGCTGCTTGACGTGTCGCACGGCAGATGGGCGGTCGCGTTCGTCGCTTCGATTGTCGTGCTGCTGCTCGGCCCGCTCTTCACGCTGAAGATCCGCATCGACGACGGCCCATCCTCTGTCGTGACCGAAAAACAAATAGCGGTATCGCAGCCGGACGCCGCGCACGTCCCGACACGTTAACCTGCCCCCGAACTGATCAATCGGGACGCCACGCACAGCGTTGGTCAGTTCCCGTTGCACGTAGCCGAATGCGCAGTAACTGGCGAACGCCAGGCGAAATCATCGGGACGGATTTAATTCCATTCGTTACATAATTAGTATAACTATTTTTATAAGCGATAGATCGTTAATCGTCGGCAGACGGAGCGACTGTCGATCTAATGAAGAAAACGATAATGACGGAGACGGTAATGAATAGTCGATTGAATGCAATCAGATTGACACCGCTTTTGCTCGGGACACTCGCGGCGTCGTTAAGCGCTGGCGCGCACGCGCAGTCAAGCGTAACGCTGTACGGGATCGCGGATGCAGGCGTGGAATTTCTCACCGGCGCGCCCAATGCCACGGGCGAAGCTACGCATCTGTTGCGGGCGGAGTCGGGAGGGGTGAAAAGCAGCCGGATCGGGCTCAAGGGATCGGAAGACCTCGGTGGCGGCCTGAAGGCGATCTTCCAGCTCGAGGGCGGTATCGACATTACGGACGGCAAATCGCTGCAAAGCGGGCGTCTGTTCGGCAGACAAGCATACGTGGGCTTGAGCAGTCGCTTCGGAGCGCTCACGTTCGGCAGGCAACGGGTCCCGATGTACGATTTCTCGGTGCGTTACGATCCGCTCAGCTACAACACCTATGGCCTCAAGCAGACCGACGCGCAATTCACCGGCAGAGCCGACAACTCCGTCAAGTACCGGGGCAATCTAGGCCCGGTGAGCATTGAGGCGTTGTACAGCACAGGATACGACGCGACAATCGCGAACGGCGCTCAGGTGCCCGGCGAGTTCAAGGTGGGACGGGAAATTGGCGCCGCCGCTCAATATGCGATCGGCCCGTTTTCGGCGATGGTCGTCTACGACCTGCGCAACGGCACCTCTATCGCCACGCAGTCCGGCAAGGAACAGCATTTCGCGGCAGCGGCGACCTATCAACTAGCAAAGGCAAAGGCGTTCGTCGGATACCGGTGGTTGAGCAGCACCCTGCCGCTCGATTCGAGCACGCAGGCGCACGCAAACGAGTTTTGGGGCGGCCTTGAGTATCGCGTATCCGCGCCACTTACGCTCGCGGGTGCAGCATTCTGGACCGACATCACGTCCGCAGGCCAACGTCCGCTTTATCTGGCGGCAACGGCCAAATACCGGCTATCGAAGCGGACGTCGTTGTATACCCAGGTCGGCTACGTGAAGAACAGTCACGGCTCGAACCTCGGTCTTAACGGCTACGACACCGACGTCGTCGCCGGCCATAACCAGACCGGTGTAATGCTGGGCGTTATCCACTACTTTTGAGCAGGGCGGAAAAAAATAACCCAATCGAGGTACAAAACCCGTAACTGGTTGCGGGTTTTCGACGAGACAAAATTTGTCTGCACGCCACACACAGACTGGCGTTGAGGGTTTGCGTAGCAAGAACTTTGACGCATTGCATCGGGCATTCGTTCGATTCTGATGACCTGTACGACCGCTTCGCCTTGAACAACCACCGTTCGACTTACGTTGATATGCATAACGGCCGCGCCGTTGTCATGGAAGCGGCCTGCACCGTGGCCGGGATTCCGCGAGTCCGGTGTCCCGACACTCGCGGACGCGGGACACGCACTGCCTGGACTTCGAACGATCAGTCCGTCACGGTGGACCGGTCGCGAA
>CALFSF010000481.1 GCA_937917025.1 uncultured Paraburkholderia sp. | reverse complement strand
CGGCTGCGCCGTCGCGGCATGCTCGATGATGCCGCCGCCAAGACACACGTCGCCATCGTAGAGCACCGCCGATTGCCCGGGTGTGACAGCCCATTGCGCATCGTCGAAGCGCAGGCCGAAATGGCCTTCGGCGAGCCCGGCGGTGCTGAACGTGCATGCCGCGTCCGCCTGGCGATAGCGCGTCTTGGCCGCGCACGCGAACGCTTCCGGCGGCGCCTCGCCCGCCACCCAGCTCGTGTTTCCCGCGCCCAGCGAGTGGCTCAGCAGCCACGGATGGTCGTGCCCCTGCGCGACGTAGAGCGTATTCGACGGGATGTCCTTGCCCGCGGCGAACCACGGTTCGCCGCTGCCGTCCCTGCTGCCGCCAAGACCGATGCCCTTGCGCTGCCCGTACGTATAGAACGCAAGGCCGATATGTTCGCCGACGACCTTGCCCTCCGTCGTCTTCATCGGACCGGGCTTCGTCGGCAGATAGCGGTTCAGGAAGTCGCGAAACGGCCGCTCGCCGATAAAGCAGATGCCGGTCGAGTCTTTCTTTTTCGCGTTCGGCAGGCCGATCTGTTCGGCGATCTCGCGCACTTTCGTCTTCGGCATCTCGCCGAGCGGAAAGAGCGTTTTCGACAGCTGCGCCTGGTTCAGGCGATGCAGAAAGTATGACTGGTCCTTCGTATGGTCGAACGCCTTCAGCAGTTCGAAACGTCCTTCACGTTCGCGCACGCGTGCGTAGTGACCCGTCGCGATGGTCTGCGCGCCGAGCGACATCGCGTGATCGAGGAACGCCTTGAACTTGATTTCGGCGTTGCACAGCACGTCGGGGTTCGGCGTGCGGCCGGCCGAGTATTCACGCAGGAATTCGGCGAACACGCGGTCTTTATATTCGGCGGCGAAGTTGACCGCCTCGACGTCGATGCCGATCAGGTCGGCCACCGATACGACGTCGATCCAGTCCTGCCGCGTCGAGCAATACTCGCTGTCGTCGTCGTCTTCCCAGTTCTTCATGAAAAGACCGACGACGTCGTATCCCTGTTCTTTCAGCAGCCACGCGGTCACCGACGAATCGACGCCGCCCGACATGCCTACTACGACTTTCTGCTTGCTCATTGTTTGCCTGCTACTTCCGTGTGCTAACTGGCCGGGGTGGTCCGACCGAGTGCGTGTGCACGAAGTCGAGCGGAATGCGCCGGCCTGCGAGGTAATCGTCGATACATTGCATGACGAGCGGCGTGCGATGCCGTTCGGGACACGCGCGCAATTCGTCGGCGCTCATCCACAGCGTGCGCACGATGTCGGGATCGAGCGCGCGAGCCGCCTCGGGTTCGCCGCTGCCGCCGCAATACGTGAAGCGCACATACGTGACGCCTTCGCCCGCTGGCCGCGCGAAATGCGTCATATAAATGCCGACGAGTGCGTGAGGCGTGAACGGATGCGCGGTTTCCTCGAGCGTCTCGCGGATCACCGCTTCGACGAGCGTTTCGCCGGCTTCCAGATGGCCGGCCGGCTGGTTCAGCCGCAGCCCGTCGTCGGTGTGTTCCTCGACGACGAGAAAGCGCCCGTCGCGCTCGACGATCGCCGCGACCGTGACGTGTGGAGCCCAGGATTCCGGTTTCATGGGATCGCATTTTACCGTCTATGGCGCGGGGCTGCCGGCAGCATGCCCACCGGCGATTCGCGGACGGATTGCCTGGGATTAACTGTTTGGATACCCGGATCGCCCCTGGTTTCTGTCTGTCGGCGGGTTTCGGTTAAAGTGAAGCAGTTAGCTGATGCAATATCCAGGCCGGCGTGCCTCGTCGGCAGAACTGTACGAAATAACAGGAAGTCGAGGAGGATTCAACGATGCACATCGGAGTGCCAGCCGAGACGCGGCCGTACGAAACCCGCGTTGCCGCGACGCCCGAGACGGTTAAAAAGTACGTTTCCCAAGGCCACAGAGTCACGGTTCAAAGCGGCGCCGGCACCGGCGCGAGCTTTACCGATGAAGCCTTTGCGGCCGCCGGAGCGGAACTTGTCGACGCACAGGCTGCGTTCGGCGCCGATCTCGTTCTCAAGGTCCAGTCACCCACCGATGACGAGTTGCCGATGCTCACGCGCGGCGCAACGCTCATCGGGATGCTGGATCCATTTAATTCAGAAAACTCATCAAAGCTCGCCGCTGCTGGCGTGACTGCATTTGCGCTCGAAGCCGCGCCGCGCACGACGCGCGCGCAAAGTCTCGACGTACTGTCGTCTCAAGCCAACATTGCGGGCTATAAAGCGGTGCTGCTTGGCGCGACGTTGTACCCGCGCTTCATGCCGATGCTGATGACGGCGGCGGGCACCGTGAAGGCGGCGCGCGTGCTGATCCTCGGCGCGGGCGTGGCCGGGCTGCAGGCGATTGCGACTGCTAAACGTCTCGGCGCGGTGATCGAGGCGTCCGACGTGCGTCCGGCGGTGAAGGAGCAGATCGAATCGCTCGGCGCGAAATTTCTCGACGTGCCCTACGAAACCGACGAAGAGCGCGACGCCGCGCAGGGTGTCGGCGGCTACGCGCGGCCGATGCCGGCTTCGTGGCTTGCGCGCCAGTCGGCGCTCGTTCACGAACGCGCGAAGCAGGCCGACATCGTGATCAGCACGGCGCTGATTCCGGGTCGTCCGGCGCCGACGCTGATCTCCGTCGAAACCGTGCAGGCGATGAAGCCGGGTTCCGTGCTGATCGATCTGGCCGCGGGCCGCGGTCCCGAGTATGAAGGGCAGCGCGGCGGCAACTGTCCGCTGACCGAAGCGGACAAGGTCGTCACGAAGTTCGGCGTGCAGATCGTCGGTTATACGAATCTGGCGTCGATGGTGCCGTCCGACGCGTCGTCGCTTTACGCGCGCAACCTGCTCGACTTCCTGAAGCTGATCGTCACGAAGGAAGGCGCACTGAACATCGATCTCGCGGACGATATCGTCGCGGCCACGCTGCTGGCCCGCGACGGCGCCGTGACACGCAAGGCATAAGGGGCAACCATGGAAGTCATCAACCATACGGTGATCAACCTGATCATCTTCGTGCTGGCGATTTACGTCGGCTACCACGTCGTCTGGAACGTCACGCCCGCGCTGCACACGCCGCTGATGGCGGTGACCAACGCGATCTCCGCGATCGTGATCGTCGGCGCGATGCTCGCCGCCGGGCTCACGCTCGGCACGACCGGCAAGTTCTTCGGCACGCTCGCCGTCGGGCTGGCGGCGGTGAACGTGTTCGGCGGATTTCTCGTGACGCGGCGAATGCTCGAGATGTTCCGCAAGAAAGAGCCGAAGAAGCTGGCGGCGCCTGGCAACACCGCGAAGGAGAACGCGTAATGAGCCTGAACGTCGTCACGCTGTTATATCTCGTTGCTTCGGTGTGTTTCATCCAGGCGCTCAAGGGGCTGTCGAATCCGAAGACCGCGCGCACTGGCAATGTGTTCGGCATGGTCGGGATGGCGATTGCGATTCTCACGACCATCGCGTTGATCACGAAGCAGGCCGCCGGACTCGGCTCGAACCTCGCGCTCGGCCTTGGCCTGCTGTTTGCCGCGTTGATTGTCGGCGGTGCGATCGGCGCCTTCGTTGCCGCGCGCGTCGAGATGACGAAGATGCCGGAACTCGTTGCCGCGATGCACTCGCTGATCGGTCTCGCCGCGGTGTGTATCGCGTACGCGGTGGTGTCGGAGCCGGCCGCGTTCGGGCTCGGCGTCGAGGATGCGCCGTACGCGGGATTCCTGCCGTACGGCAATCGCGTCGAACTGTTCATCGGCACGTTCGTCGGGGCGATCACGTTCTCCGGTTCGGTGATCGCGTTCGGCAAGCTGTCGGGCAAGTACAAGTTCCGGCTCTTTCAGGGTGCGCCCGTCGTCTACGCGGGCCAGCATCTGATCAACCTGCTGCTCGCGCTCGGGATGATCGGCTTCGGCGTGATCTTCTTTCTCACGCAGTCGTGGTTGCCGTTCATCATCATGACGGCGATCGCGTTCGCGCTCGGCGTGCTGATCATCATCCCGATCGGCGGCGCGGACATGCCGGTCGTCGTGTCGATGCTGAACTCCTATTCGGGCTGGGCGGCGGCGGGCATCGGCTTCTCGCTGAACAATCCGATGCTGATCATCGCGGGCTCGCTGGTGGGTTCGTCGGGTGCGATCCTGTCGTACATCATGTGCCGCGCGATGAACCGTTCGTTCTTCAACGTGATCCTGGGCGGCTTCGGTAACGAAGGCGGCGCGGCGGTGGCGGGCGGCGCGACGGAGCAGCGCCCGGTCAAGTCGGGTTCGGCGGAAGACGCTTCGTTCATGATGGGCAACGCGGAAACGATCGTGATCGTGCCGGGTTACGGGCTCGCGGTGGCACGCGCGCAGCATGCGCTGAAGGAGCTGACCGACAAGCTCGTCGAGAAGGGCATCGACGTGAAGTACGCGATTCACCCGGTGGCCGGACGGATGCCGGGACACATGAACGTGCTGCTGGCCGAAGCCGAAGTGCCGTACGACATGGTCTTCGAAA
>CALFSF010000480.1 GCA_937917025.1 uncultured Paraburkholderia sp. | reverse complement strand
CCGCGTCTTCGGGAAATTCCACGAGTAGCCCGGATGCCAGCTCGACGACGAGCGATCGTCAAAGCGCGTCCCGATCGTGATGACCAGATCGGCATGACGGCCCGCCTCGTTGGCGGGATACGCTCCGTTGCGGCCGATGAAACCGAGCGTCAGCGCGTCGTCCGCCGGCACGCAGCCCATGCCGTTCGGCGACGTGATCACCGGAATGCGCAGCGTCTTCTGCAGCTCGGCCAGTTCAGGCCCCGCTTCGGCGAGCGTCGCCCCGTGGCCGATGAAGAGCACTGGCTTGTGCGCGGCGGCAAGCAGGTCCAGCACGGCGGCGATATCGGCGTCGTTCGCGCCGGGCCGCGCCGGTCGATCCATCTGCGAAGCAGGCGGCAGTTCGACGTCCGCCTCTTCCTGGAACACGTTGTACGGAATGTCGAGATTCACCGGGCCGGGACGGCCCGTGACCATCGTGTCCATCGCCTGACGCAGCGCGAGCGGCAGCATGTCGACGCGCGACGGCTGGAAGGCGCGCTTGACGACCGGCCGCATGACCTGCGCGAAGTCCGCCTGATTGTGCCGATAGAGTTCCTGGAACGGCCCGCGATTGTGCTGCGACGTCGGCACGTTCGCGGTGATCGCCATGAACGCCGACGAGTCGGACAGCGCGGTGGCGAGCGACATCACCATGTTCGCCGAGCCCGGACCGGTGGACGTCAGCGTCGCGACGGGCCGGTGCTTCACGCGGAAATACGCGTCGGCCATGTGCCCGGCGCACTGCTCATGGCGCGGAGAGATCAACTGCAGCTTGTCGCGCACGTCGTACAAGGCATCGAGGATGCCGACATTGCCATGACCACAGATGCCGAACACGTACGGCACCTTTTCCTTGACCAGCGTCTCGGCGATCAGTTGACCGCCCTTCATCATCGGCATTGCATCGTCCCCTTCATGCACTCAGTGTGATCAAACGTTCTTCGCTCATCTCGCGCACGGCGTAGTGCGGCCCTTCCCGTCCGAAGCCGGAGTCCTTGCTCCCGCCGTACGGCATCAGATCGACGCGTGAACTCGACGTCTCGTTGATATGCACCCCGCCCACGTGCAGGCGCCGCGCGGCCTTCAACGCCACGTCGATGCGGTTCGTGAAGAACCCGGTCGCGAGACCGTACGGCGTCGCATTCACACGATCGATGGCTTCGTCGAAGGTATCGAATGGCACGATCGACATCACCGGGCCGAACACTTCCTGGCAGCTCACCGGCGAGCCCTGATCGACACCGGTGAGCAGCGTCGGCGGCACGACCGCGCCCTTGCGCGCGCCGCCCACGAGTCTGTCCGCACCGCGCGCCACCGCATCGTCAATCCAGCGTTCGATGCGCTCGGCCGAAGCAAGGCTGATGACAGGGCCGACCAGCGTCGCCGGATCGCGCGGGTCGCCAAAGCGCAGCTCTCCCACCAGTTCGGTCAGACGCGCCTTTACTTCCGCCATGCGGCTGCGTTGCACCAGCAGCGTCTGGATCGACGTGCAGACCTGGCCCGCCTTTCTGTATCCCGCCGCGACGATCTTCGGCAGCGCCTGGTCGAGATTGGCGTCGTCGCCGACGATCGTGAACGCGATGCTGCCGAGTTCCATCTGCGTGCGGCGAAGTCCCGCACGTTGCTGAATCGAACGCCCCACTTCGGTGCTGCCCGTGAACGCGAAGAAGCGCACAGCCGGCTCGTCGATCAGCCACCCCGCCACCTCCGCGCCGCCATGCACCACCGTGATGAGTCCCGGCGGCAAACCGGCTTCGAGCAGGCTCGATGCCATCAGATTCGCGAGCGTGGGCGTGTGCGTCGAAGGCTTGAGCACGACTGCGTTGCCGGCGGCAAGCGCAGGCGCGACCTTGTGCGCGACAGTGTTCAGCGGCGCGTTGAACGGCGTGATCGCGCACACCACGCCCAGCGGCACGCGAATCGTGAAGCCGAGACGGCCGCCCTGCTGCGGCGCGCCGTCGAGCGGCACCATCTCGCCGGCGAGTCGCCGTGCTTCCTCGGCGGAGAGCCTGAATGTCTGCTGGCAGCGCTTGACCTCGCCCTGCGCGTCGGTCAGCGTAAACCCACCCTCGGTCTGCAACGCGGCGACGAGATGCGCCGAATCGCGTTCGAGCAACGCCGCGGCGCGCTCGAGCACGGCGCCTCGTTCATACGGCGTCAGCGTGGACGCGGAAAATGCGCGATGTGCCGCCGTCACCGCCATGCGCACCTGTTCGCGAGACGCGACGTGCAGGTTCGCGCACGGCGTCAGCCGGTATTTGTCGAGCACTGCCATGCGGTCGCCGCCATCGGCCCACTGGCCGTCTATCAGCAGTCGTACCTCGGGCAGCGCGGTGAATGAATCGGTCATCGAATTGGGCTCCATGCGGTAGAAGGCAGTGTAGGCTCGCCGTTTCGCGGGCAAAACTATTGTTTTCCGAGACCACCTATACGGTCAGCTTATGGCCGGATGCATGCCGCGCCGCGATCACGCCGAAAACCAGCGCCGGACCGAGCGTGATGCCAGGCCCGGGGTACGCGCCGTTCATCACGGCGTGCATGTCGTTGCCGCACGCGTAGAGTCCGTCGATCGGCGTGCCGTCCGCGCGCAGCACGCGCGCGTGTTCGTCGGTGATGAGGCCGGCGGCCATGCCGAGGTCGGCGGGGAACACGCAGACTGCGTGGAAAGGGCCCTGCTCGATCGGCGCAACGCAGGGATTGGGCTCGTGATCGCCATCGCCCAGATGACGCTGGTAAATGTCGCCGCCTCGACCGAATTCGTCGTCGCGCCCTTCTCTTGCGTCGGCGTTGAAGCACTGCACGGTCTGAACAAGTGCCGCGCGCGGGACGCCGATGCTGTCGGCCAGCGCGTCGAGCGTGGGCGCTTTCTTGAGGTAGCCGCTCGCGACGTCACGCCGGGTCGACAGCGCGAACGGACGCACGCGGCCGAGCCCGTATTTCCAGAGAAAACGGCTGTCGCAGATGAGCCACGCGGGAATCGCCGCATCCGCCTGGCGAAGCTGCGCACGCACGAACTCGTGATACGAGAGGGCTTCGTTGACGAACCGTTTGCCGTGCCGGTTCACCGCGATCAATCCGGGCTTCGCGCGATCCGTCACGGTGTGCGGAAACATGGCAGAGGAGCCGTCCTCCCGTTGCCAGCAGGACACCGGCACCCAGAACGCAAGCGCGTCGTCCACGCCTTGCGACGGCGGGCTCAGCGCCGCGCCCGCCGCCCGCGCGAGGCGCACGCCGCCCTGCTGCGCGCGTGCATCCACGGTGGCCGACCGGTGGCCGGCGTGGGCGGGCACGAACGAGGCGCGCAGCGCCGGATCGTGCGAGATACCGCCCGTCGCGAGCACGACTGCTCGCGCGCGCACGGTCCTTTGGTGGCCGTCGATGCGCACGTCGAGTCCGGTCACGCGGCCATCTTCGAGTACGAGTCGTTCGACGCGCGCGTTCAGTGCGATCTCGACGCGCAGATCGCGCGCCGACTTGAACAGCCTCGCGACCAGCGCGTTGCCCAGCACGAGCGTCGTCCCGCGATGCGCACGCAGGCGCTGCAACGCGTATTTGCCGGTCAGCTTGAGCACGTCCCATGTCGCAGCCGGTGACTTTCCGATCCGGCGCAGCTTCGGGATGTCTTCGCGGCTGATCATCATGCCGCCGAACAACATGAACTCGGGCAGCGGATCGCGCAGCAGCGCAAAGTCCTCGCCGAGCTCGCGGCCATCGAATGGAACGGGTTCGAGCACGCGGCCGCCTGCCGTCGCGCCCGGAAGGTCGGGGTAGTAGTCGGGATAGCGGCGCACCGGTCTTAGCTTCAGCGCGGTATGGGCTTCGAGGTAGCGGATTGCAGCGTCGCCGTCACGGAGAAAGGCGCGCATCCTCGCGTCGTGCATCGCGGCGGGCACGGTCTGCTCGATGTAGCGACGGGCCATCTCGTCGCTGTCATCGACGCCGCATTCCTTCATCTTGTGGTTCGCGGGAATCCACACCATGCCGCCGGAAATCGCGGAGGTACCGCCAATCCGGCCGGTATGCTCGACCAGTAATACGCGAGCGCCTTGCGCCGCGCCAACGGATGCGGCCGCGAGCCCCGCAGCGCCCGCCCCAACGACAACCAGATCGTAGTTTTCATCAATCATGGTGACGCAGTGTAAGCTTGCGAGCCGCAAGGACGGGATTACCGATTTCCGATAGCGGTTATCGCTTTCTGCTATGGCTGTCTGTTTTGCGCGGCAGGCGTTTGCACACGATGACGGTGAGGGCCACGAATGACGAGACGCGCTCAGAAGAGCTGCATATGGGGGAGTTATGCGATGGAAGCGTTCAATCAGATTGCGTGCCGCATAGCGATGCTCATCCAGAGACGATTCTCACGACGACTGGCACGACTGGAGATTTCAGGACTGGCTATCGCCGAGCATTAGCCTGGGTATCCTGACTCTCTGCAAAAGACAGGAAGTAACCAGATTGCCCTCGGGAGAACAGTCTCCATCCGGATGATTGTCAGCACGCTCTAGCGTGAACGCAATAGTCGCTTCTGAAGAAGCGTACGCAAATCGCGGCGCGTATCGGTGACGACGTGAATGTAAATTATGCCGTCACACCTCGTATATAACCCGATTCTGGCCGCTCAATACCTCCCGGAAGTTTAGACCGCCGAAATCCGAAAGCTCCGCCGGGATGTAATCGCTTTGCGGGAGCTGCCTGATATTTTCAAACGTGACGGTCAGTTGCGCGCACGTTTGCTTCCACGTCTCAGCACCGAAGCTCTTGAGGATGTAGCGACGCGAATCCTTCGTATTCTCTTGCGCCTCCTCAAGAATCAGGGGCTTCAACTTCGTCCGCGCCATCAGCCGATTTTCTCATTGCGGTCAAGGTCTTCGAGTTCGGCGAGAAACGCGTCGGCATCCTTGAATTTCCCCCGCTCGATGTCCTTCTGGCCCAAGGTCAGAACCTTGAGTAACGCCAGCGTTTGCTGGGTATCCTCATAGCTCTGCACGTCCTGAACGACGAGCTTCGCTTCGCCATTCTGCGTAATCAGCAGCGGCTCGCCAGAAGCCGTCAAATCCTCGACGATCTGCGCTGCGTCGCTTTTCAGCTAACTAATTGGCTTTACGTGATTCGCCTGCCTCATGTCTGATCCCCAGTTGATCGTTCAATCAGACCTGGTATAGACCAAATTAAGTTTCATCGAACGCCCCAGGATCAAACATCGGGGGCGTGACCCATCATCAGCATGCGCGAAACCGGTGTCCGGGAGCGGTCCTGCCGTCCAGCACGAGTGTGGCATTGCTCCACGCCTGGACGACCGCCTGCGATGGACATTGTGTGGGCGTCAGAATCACATTTTTGGCGAGGCAGCAACCGATCGCCCCGGGATGTGCGATCCGTGTGAAATCGATGCCTCGTTCGAAGAGGTCGAAGCACACATGAAAAAACGGATCCGGTTGAGGACACCGGATCCCAAAAGGTCGTCCCCAGCACACATCCCAGGGGACGTCCGGACGTTTCGCTTGCGGCCTGTCACAGGCAACCTTAAGCCAATTTATTTCGCCTTCCTTAAACGAGACTTAAGCAACGAAATTCGTTGATCGAAACCTGCTCTCGCGGGGCAAATGTTTCAGAACCCTTTCACTACTCTCATTCAGTTTCAACAAGGCTCGCTGATCGTGAACCCCGATGGCATTATTTGTGTCGAAATGACAGATCACATGAGACCTGTTATAGATGGCCAGATTGCTGACCGGACATCGAACCTGCATCCGGAGATGTTTGCTGAAATCGTCATCGGGCCTTTAACCTGTGCCAGAGAGCACGATGAAGCGTAGCGGCCAACCCGGATTAAGAATTGCCCGCTCCATGCCATTGGGTATGGAAGATTGAAACCTGAATCCCTGTCTTGCGTATCAATCGAATATCGTCGTCCGTAACGTCAACCTATCCCCGCTCTCGAGCGGTAACAGTAGTCCTGTGAAGGCCCGATTGCGCCTTCGGTCAGAGGAGACCTGTCATGATCAGGATTGGATTCTGCGCAGCCATACTCATGGCGGGCGCTCTCGCAGGGTGTCATTCGGGTGTAAAGACGAACGAACAGGGAGGCGCCACTCAGGGCAACTCCGTAAGCAGTCAGCCGGCAAACGTTGGACCCACGGTAGTCGACGAACTTAACAATCCCAATGGGCCGCTTGCGAAGCGAAGCATCTATTTCGATTTCGACAGCTATACGGTCAAGAGCGACTATCAACCGCTGCTTGACGCCCATGCAAAGTATCTTAGAGCCCATCCGGATCGCCATGTGCGGATTCAGGGCAACACCGACGAACGCGGAACAAGTGAATACAATCTTGCGCTGGGTGAAAAGCGCTCGGAAGCGGTGCTCCACGATCTGGAGACCCTGGGCGTTCCCGACTCGCAACTGGAGGCGGTCAGCTTCGGGAAAGAAAAGCCGGTTGCTTTGGGCCACGACGAGGCATCGTGGGCGCAGAACCGGCGGGCAGATCTGGCTTATCAGTAAGCCCTGCGCTTGAGAAAAGACGCGATCGTCCCGTGAGCGCACGCGCAGCGCTCACACCTAGCTCGTCTGGTCCATCCGCGCCATCATGGCCATTGTTTCATTTGTACCCAGCGCGCAGCGCATGGCGAGCGCCATCACGATCACGCTCCATATCGACACCAGCAGAATGTCCCAGCCAAAGCCGATCACGCCGCGTCCGCCGCCGATGCCGCCAAGCCACGACAGCAGCCAGATTCCGCCGAACCAGGGCAGCAGCCACGAAATGTTCCGCCAGCCGAACCCGGCGGCCGGCTTCCTCATGACGAAGTGGTAATACAGCGCGTACAGCACAAACCCGATCGCGACCATCGAAAAGAGGAAGCTATTGGTCTTGAGTCCCGTCCAGTAGATCACGAGGTTGCTGCAGATGAACGCGAGCGGCGCGATGACGGATGCCCCCGCCATGCGGAACGGCCGCTTGAGGTCAGGCAGATTGCGGCGCAACACGAGTAACGCAATCGGGCCCAGCCCATAGGTTAGTACGGTAATGGACGTGATGTAACTGACCATCTGTTGCCATGCGGGAAACGGCAGCAGAAAAATTGCGCCGACCACCCACATCACGACTACCGACAGCCACGGTATCTTGTTGCCATTGAGCCGCGTGAGCCATCGCGGGCCTGCATCCATTTCGCCGGCCGCGAACAGGATGCGCGAGCCGCCGGTGACATACATCAGCCCGGTGCCGCCCGGCGAGATGTACGCATCGATGTATAGCAGCGTCGCCATCCAGCCAAGCCCGAGCGATGTCGCGAGGCCTGCAAACGGTCCCATCTCGCCCTTGAAGCTCAGATTGGCCCAGCCGTGCGCCAGGTCGGCCGGCGACAGTGCCCAGATGAACGCGACCTGAAGCATGATGTAGACCGCGGCCGCGATCAATACCGCGCCGATGACGGCGAGCGGGATATTGCGGTGAGGTTTCGCCGTTTCTCCGCCGAGGTCGATGGCCGTGCGAAAGCCGAGATAGCTGAAGACGATGCCTGCCGCCGGGAGCGCCGTGAACAGACACCGTGTACGGACCCGAGCGACCGACTTCT
>CALFSF010000479.1 GCA_937917025.1 uncultured Paraburkholderia sp. | reverse complement strand
ATATCCACCACGATCTTGCCGCGTGCCGTGCCGCTCGTGATGGCTTCGTACGCGCGTTCCGCCGAAGCCATGTCGAAGCGCCGCAGATCGAGGCGCGGCGCGAGTTTGCCCGCGTCGACGAGACGCGTGGCTTCGCGCAGCATCGCGCCGTAACGCGCGCGATGGAGGCCGCTCAGCAGCGGATACAGCGTGAACACGCCCGAATAGCTCGCTTCGCGAAACGACAGCGGCGCGAGTGCGTGCGTGCCCCAGCCGAGCGCGCTCACTACGTGCCCAAAATGCTTCACCGCAGCAAACGACGCATCGAGCGTCGCGCCGCCGACGGTATCGACCACCACGTCGAAGCCCGCGCCCTGCGTGAACGACGTCACATATTGCTCGACGCTCTGCTCGCGGTAATCGACCGGCGTGGCGCCCAGGCGCGCGACCAGATCGAGGTCGCGCGAACTCGCGGTGGCATATACCTTCGCGCCCAGCGCGGCCGCGAGCTGCACGGAAACGTGCCCGACACCGCCCGCGCCACCCTGCACCAGCACCGTCTGGCCTGCCTGAACACGCGCACGGTCGACGATGCCCGAATACGCCGTGATGAACACGAGCGGCAACGCCGCCGCTTCGCGCGTGTCCAGCGTGGCCGGCTTGAGCGCCAGCAGGTCCGCGTCGACTGCCGCGTATTGCGCGAGCGATCCCTGAATACCGCCGACGCCGCCCGTCATGCCGTACACCTCGTCGCCCGGCTTGAACGCGCTGACGCCTTCCCCCACTGCCTCCACGGTGCCAGCAAGGTCGATGCCCAGTACCAGCGGCAACGGATGTTTTGCGTGCGCGGCGCCGCCGGCGCGGATTTTCGTGTCAAGCGGGTTCAGGCCGCTCGCCGCGATACGCACGAGCACCTGGCCGCGCGCGGGTTCCGGCCGGGAAAGATCCGTCATTTCGAGCGGACCGTTGTAGCGATCGAGTACGAGTGCCTGCATGAACATGATGCGTTTCCTGTTGAAGGACGAAGACGATGCATCCATACTGGTTCATGCCGAACCGCATGTAAATCAACGACTCTGCACGCCTTCCATACACAAATGACTGACCGCGATCCGGAATGGAGCGACGTACGTATCTTCCTCGCGATCGCGCGCGCCGGCACGCTCGGTGCCGCGGCGAAGCGGGTCGGCCAGACCCAGCCGACCATGGGCCGGCGGCTGCGCGCGCTGGAAGCGGCACTCGGGCAGACGCTGTTTCAGCGCACCCGCGACGGTTTCGTGCTGACCGACGAAGGCGCGGCCGTACTCGCCTACGCGGAGCGAATGGAAGAAGAAGCGCTCGGCTTCACGCGCGCGCTGGCGGGCAACGACGCCCGGTTGACGGGCCCGTTGCGGATCTCGTCATCGGACTGGTTCGGGGTGCATGTGCTCACGCCCGTGTTCGCGCGGTTTCTGGCTCGTCACGCCGGCGTGTCGCTGGAACTCGTGACGGACTCGCGCCCCTACAACCTCGCGCGACGCGAAGCCGATCTCGCGTTTCGCATCACACCGTTCGACGAACCCGACGTCATCCAGCGCAAGCTGATGCACCTCGATTACGCGTTGTACGGACGCAGCGATCTCGCGCCGCCCCGTGCCGGCGACGGCGCGGGCCAGACGCTCATCAGCATGGACAGCGCGTTCGACGCGCTGCCGGACGTCGTGTGGGTCAAACGCCTGCTGCCGAACGCGACGATCGCGTTCGGCAGCAACAACCGCGACGCGCAGGCGCGCATGTGCGCGGAAGGCGGCGGCTTTGCCGTGCTGCCCTGCGCGCTCGGCGATACGACACCGGGGCTCGCGCGCATCGACCTTGGCGAGGCGCCCCCCGGGCGCGACGTGTGGCTCGGCTATCACCGCGACCTGCGCCGGGTGGCACGGCTGCGCGCGCTCGTCGACATGACCGTCGAGGTTCTCGCGAAGGTGTGACGCACCGGGAGCCTCATCTGGCGATACGCAGCGCGCCTGCCCTTCAGCACACCCCAGCCCGCCCGACAAGGGCGCTAAACAAACGATTCCGGACATCACAACATCGTCGCCCGGCGAAACTTGCATCAGATACAATCATTGGCGATCGCTACAGCTACATCCAGGCGACATCCAGCCTACCGCCGACATCGGGAACAGCGTTGAGCACGAATCGATATGCAGGCAAAGGAAAGCGTTTCGCCGGGCGCGTCTATCGCCTGCGCGTGATCGGCCTTGGCTTCGGTTTTTTCTGCGTTGCGTCGGTGTTCCATCAGCAGCATGCAAGCCTCTGGCTGTGGGCGCTGCTCGTCTTTCACGGCTTTTTCTGGCCCCATCTCGCGTATCGCGCGGCACTTGCGTGGCACGTTCCGTACCGTGGCGAACGCTGCAATCTGATGGTCGATTCGGTGTTCGGCGGCCTGTGGGTCGTCGCGATGCGCTTCAACCTGCTGCCCTGCGTGCTGATTCTCACGATGCTCAGCATGGACAACATCGCCGCTGGCGGCATGCGGCTCTTTCTGCGCGGGCTCGTCGCGCATCTCATCGGTTTCGCGATCGGCGCGCTGAGCTTCGGCCTCACGTTCGAGCTGCAATCGCAAATGCCGACGCTCATCGCATGCATGCCGTTTCTCGTGCTGTATCCGCTTGCGCTTGGCTGGGCGACCTACCGCATGGCGCAGAAACTCGCCATGCACGCGCGTGAATCCGAGCGCCTGAGCCGCACCGACGGGCTCACGGGTCTGTGGAATCGCCGCCACTGGGAAGACCTGCTTGCCGTCGAGTTCGAACGTTGCCGCGCGGAAGGTACGCCATGCTGCCTGCTGCTGCTCGATCTCGATCACTTCAAGCGCGTCAACGACACCGACGGTCACGCCGCCGGCGATGCCGCGCTGCGCAGCTTCGCGCACTTTCTGCAGATGACGTTGCGGCCGGGCGACATCATCGGACGCTATGGCGGCGAAGAATTCGCGGTGATCCTGCCGGGACTGAAGCTGGTCGATGCCCACCCGATGGTCGATCTGCTGCTGCTCGACCTGCGCCTGCGCACCGGCAACCCCGATCGCGCGCTGCGCTGCACGGCAAGCGCGGGCCTCACGTGCTACCGGCCCGGCATGGCGGACTTCACGGCATGGATGATGGAGACCGACCACTGCCTTTACGCTGCCAAGGCAAAAGGACGCGACTGCGTGGTCGTCGCGGGCGAACATGCTGCGTTCGGGTCGAAGTCCGGCGCACGCGCATCCATGGCGCGCGCCGACAGCCATCTGTCGTTGTAGGCGCAACTGTCGTCGCGCCCGGCGGTGCGGCGCGCGCCCGCACCGCGTGACTTCGCGATGCTTCACGCGAGCGACAAGCCCTCTGGCGTACCGAAACCGCGCGGCGCGTGCAGCGTGCGCGCGTACGACACCAGCATCGTCGCGAGTTGCTGCGCCGCCGGCGTCAACGGCATCGACGCGCGTTGCAGCAGGCAAACGTCCTGCGGCGTCGCGCGCTCGCGTACCGGAATGGCGGCCAGCGCGTGCGCGAACAGCCCGCGCTGCGTCAGGATCGACGGCTCCAGCGACAGGCAGTCGGTCTGCGTGACAAGGTGGAGCGCCTCGAACAGGCCTTCGACGGTCGCGATGACCTTCGGCGGCGCAAGGCCGTGTTCGATGAAGAGGTCCGCGAGCCGGTTCGAACGCGCATCGCCCACACGCCCCGGCGACGGCGTCGCCACCAACGTGCCGCCGGCGAGTTCCGCCAGCGAGTTCGCCGATGCTTTCGGATGACCGCGCCGGCAGACGATCACCGGATCGGACGGATACAGCGTCGTCACCGAAAGATCGGTCGTGTCGCTCTGCTTCGACACCAGTGCGACAGCGAAGTCGAGCGTGCCGTCGCGAATGCGCGAGATCATCATTCTCGACGTGCCGGTCCGCAGATGCAATGCGACCTTGTCGAACCGCGCGTGGTATCCGGCGAGCACGGGCGCAAGCGCGTCGATCAGCGGTTCAGTGGACATGCCGAACGACACTTCGCCGCTGTAATCGCCGCTCAGTTGCTGGATCTCCTGCTCGGCTCGCTCGCATTCGCCGAGAATCGTCGCGGCGCGCTGCAGCAAACGCTGCCCGAGCGCCGTCAGCGCAATGCCGCGATTGGTCCGGGTGAAGAGCGTCGCGCCGAGCATCAGCTCGAGGTTCTGCATCTGATGCGTGACGCCGCTCTGCGCAATACCCAGTGCGCGCGACGCAGCACGGATGCTGCCGTGCCGCGCGACCGCCGAAAACACACGTAACTGGGAAAGCGTCAGCGCCATGGCCTGTCAGTATGCGATCACATAAAGTGATCATGATAGTCCGAAGTGACCTTTTACGATTCACCGGCGTGCCTCAGGATGCGCTTGCGCTCCCCGGAATCCACCTCGCACAACGCCGCCTTTAGCGCGGCTCACCGTGAACAAGGCCGCCATGAAAAAGACATTCCTCGCGCTTTTCGTCACCGCGCTGACACTCGTCAACGGCGCGCAGGCGCGCGACAACGATTCGATCCGCCTCGGCATCGATCCGAGCTACCCGCCGATGGACGCAAAAGCGCCCGACGGCAGCGTGAAGGGTTTTGACGTCGATCTCGGCAATGAAATCTGCCGGCGCATCCACGCGCATTGCCAGTGGGTCGAGCTGGAGTTCTCCGGCATGATTTCCGCGTTGCAGGCGCGCAAGATCGACGCGATCCTTTCGTCGATGGCGATCACCGAAAAACGCTCGCAGCAGATCGCGTTTTCGTCGAAGCTGTTCCAGTTCAGATCGCGTCTCGTCGCGCGTCAGGGTGCGCCGTTCAACGGCACGCCGGCAAGCCTTGCGGGCAAACGGATCGGCGTGCAGTCGGGCACGCAGTTCGAAACCTGGGCGCTCGCGCACTGGGCCACGCAAGGCGTGCAGGTGACCGCCTACAAGAGCCAGGATGAAGTGTTTCAGGATCTGATCAACGGCAGGCTCGACGCCGCGCTGCTCGGCTCCGTCGAAGCGGATTTCGGCTTTCTGCGCACGCCCGCCGGCAAGGGCTTTGCGTTCGTCGGCGAGCCGCTTTCGATGGGCGATCATGGCGTCGGCATCGGCATGCGCAAGGACGACGTGGCGCTGAAAGCAGCGGTGGATGGCGCGATCGCATCGATGCTCAAGGACGGCACGTACGCGCGTATCGCCCACCGCTATTTCGACTTCGACCCGTACGGCGAATGAACGCCGCCCTCTCGTGACCGGAACCCCCATGCAAAAGCACAGCACACCGCTTCTTTCACCCGCCGTCGGCACGCAACGCGAGCTGGTGAGCTTTCACTTTGCGCCGGGTCCGGCGCACTCCGGTTCACCGGCCAGCGACCGGAAGATCTACATCCAGGCTTCGCTGCACGCGGACGAAACCCCCGCGATGTTGACGGCGGTTCTGCTGAAACGCCGTCTGCTCGAACTCGAAGCGCGCGGCGCGCTCGCCGCCGAAATCGTACTGGTACCGGTCGCGAATCCGGTGGGGCTCGGGCAGCACGTGATGGGGCAGTTCGTCGGCCGGTTCGATCTCGCGAGCGGCAGGAACTTCAACCGGCATTTCCTGCAGTTCCCGACACTCGCTGAACGCGCGAAAGACCTGCTGGGCGTCGACGCGATTCGCAATCGCGACATCATCCGCGACCTGCTGGGCGAGGAACTGGCCCGGCAAAAGCCGCTGACGGAATTCGAATCGCTGCAGCTCGCGCTTTTCAGACATTCGTTCGATGCCGATCTCGTCATCGATCTGCATTGCTCGCTTGAGGCCGTGATGCACGTGTACACCACCGAAGCGGCGTGGCCGTCGATCGAACCGCTTGCCCGTTATCTCGGCGCCGAAGCGTCGCTGCTCGCGACCAACTCCGGCGCCCAGGCCTTCGACGAAGCGCACAGCCTCATCTGGTGGAACCTGCGACAACAGATGCCGGCAGACAGGCCGGTGCCGGACGGCACGCTGGCTGTAACGGTGGAATGCCGCGGGCAACGCGACGTGTCTTATGGGATCGCCCAGCAGGACGCCGACGCGATCGTCGATTACCTCGTTTCGCGCGGTGCGATTCGCGCTGAGCCGAAGGCGCTGCCGCCGCTGCGCGCGCCCGCCACGCCGCTCGCCGGCAGCGAGCAGTTTTATGCGCCGCTGAGCGGCATCGTCGTGCATCGCGCGAGGATCGGCGACACCATCCGTGCAGGCGATGCGCTCTTCGACATCGTCGATCCGCTGACCGACGAAACGACCACGATCCGCAGCAATACGGACGGCGTTTTCTATATGCGGCGCGCGATCCGTTTCGCGACCGCGGGCGCGCCGCTTGGACGCGTGACAGGCACGCGCGCGGTGCGCACGGGCGTGCTGCTTGGCGCGTAGTGTCCGCGCGGGGGCGCGTGACCACCCGCACTCAACGCGCGCTCACCCGTCCTCCGCCTGAACCGCCGCCTCGACGACGCGGTCGCGACCCGACGCCTTCGCGAGATACAGCGCGGCGTCGGCGCGCGCCATCAGCGCGGATAGCGGCTCGCCCGCGCGATACTGGTCGACGCCCACGCTGAACGTATAGTGCAGCACCGAACCCGCGCCCGACCGGTATCCCGACGCGGCCAGCCGGTCGCGCAACCGGTTCAGCAGCATCACCGTTTCTCCTGTGCCCGTCGCCGGACACAGCACGCCGAACTCCTCGCCGCCGAGCCGGCCGAACACATCGCCGGTTCGAACGTCGTCCATCACCATCGACGCGAAGTGCATCAGCACCTTGTCGCCCGCTGCGTGGCCGTGCTGGTCGTTGATCGACTTGAAATGATCGATGTCGATGGCCGCGAGCGTCACGGGCGTGCCGGTGCGCGCCGCGCTCTTGAGCAGCGCGTCCGCTCGCGCGAGAAATTCGCGGCGCGTGAAGGCGCCCGTGAGATCGTCGATGCTGACGAGCGTTCGCAGACGGTCCGCCATCCGGTCGTGAGCGAGCATCACCATGCCGATCGACAACGTCGGCAGCGCAAGAATGCCCAGCGCGAGAAACGCGATATTGACCGCCGACGATTCCAGCAGCCTCCCCTGCGACAACAGCCCCAGCCCGTAGGCCATGCCGCGCGCGGCATGGCCTACCGAGACCAGCAAAGCCGTCACCGCGACGAAGTAATAGCTGTATTTCGCACGATCGGGCGGCCGCTCGCGCAGCACGATAACGGCGATCGCCGCGTTGACCCCGACATGAAACGCCGACACGAGCGCCACGCGCGCGTCGAAGTCAGGCGTCACCCACTGCCAGTACGCAATGCCCGCGCCCACCGCGACGAGACCCACGAGCCCCGCCACCGGTAACCCGCTGCGGCCAAAGAACCGCCGGAGTCCTTCGAAGCCGGCGAGCGCAGTGGCCGCCAGCAGCACGTTCGCCAGCAGAATCGACAGCAGCGCGTGTACGTGACCCTGCAACGCGAAACAGATCAGCGCCACGGCTGAAAACGCGTTCGCGAGCACCCAGCATCCCACACCGGGTATCGCGGCACGCAGCAGCGAGCCGAGCACGGCCATCGACATGACGCTCGACAACACCGTCACGCCAAGAATACTCACCGGATTCAACATCGCCTCGATCTGAACGTAAGTCTGAACCTGCATATGGGTCCGAATTTGCCGGGCATTCCGCTGATGCGACGCTCTATCTCCCCCGCGCCGCCGCCCTCGTCTGCCCAGTCAACCGACAGTTTACGACACGGACGCCGTTTCCCCACCAGATCAATTTCCGCTCGGCCGGAGTCGATCGACGCAACCTGGTATTTAACATATGTTGCGTTTTATTTTTTCGTGGCAACATATGTAGAGAAACACGGCACCTGGCCCTCCACCTCGTGCACATCCAGTTCAATCTAAAATCGGCCGTCAATTACCATGAAAACTTCGATACTGCCTGCTCTCACCGCCTGTTTCGTTGCTGGTCTCGCCGCTGCGCCGGGCGTTTTCGCGCAGGGCACGCCCTCCACGCTCGCGAAAATCCAGAACAGCGGTCTGATCGTGATCGGGCACCGCGAAACCTCGGTGCCGTTTTCGTATGTCGACACGAACAATCAGGTCGTCGGTTTTTCGCAGGATCTGTGCGACCGCGTGATTTCGGCCGTCAAGGCGAAGACAAAGCATCCGGACCTGAAGGTGCGCTTCGTGCCGGTGACGTCGCAAAACCGCATTCCGCTCGTGCAGAACGGCACCGTCGATCTGGAGTGCGGCGTGACGACGAACCTGACGTCGCGCCAGAATCAGGTCACGTTCTCCGACACGTTCTTCGTGGCCACCACGCGTCTTTTGACGCGCAAGGACAGCGGCATCAAGGACTTCCCCGATCTCGCCGGCAAGACTGTCGTGACGAATCAGGGCACGACGTCGGAGCGCATCCTGCGCAAGATGAATGAAGAGAAGAAGATGAACATGCAGATCATCAGCGCGAAGGACTATGGCGAGGGTCGGCTCACGCTCGAAACCGGTCGTGCGGCGGCCTACATGATGGATGACGTGCTGCTCGCGGGCACGCGCGCGCTGACCGCGAAGCCCGCCGACTGGGTACTGACCGGCACGCCGCAGTCGTCGGAAGCGTATGGATTCATGCTGCGCAAGGACGACCCCGAGTTCAAGAAACTGGTGGACGACACGCTGGTGGAAGTCATGAAATCGCCGGATTTCAGGGCGATGTACGACAAATGGTTCATGAAACCCGTGCCGCCGAAAAACATCAGTTTCGACTTCCCGATGAGCGATTCGCTTCAGAAGCTCTACGCGAATCCGAACGACAAGGCGTTCGAATAACGCGTGCGGCTGGCACCGGTTTGCGTCGGCTTGCCGCGAATGCGGTCAATGCCGACGCTGCCGCTGCTCATTGTCGCGAGCGCCATGGGCGGGGTCGTTTCAGCGTGCGCCGCTTTGCGCCGGCGGCACGCATGCTCAAAGCGGCGCCGGTTCGCCGGAGAATTTGCGGCGATACGCAGCCGGACTCGTCAGCGCAATCCGGCGAAAATGCCGCCGCATCGATTCTTCCGAGCCGAAACCCGCGAGTTCCGCCACGCGTGCAACCGGCAGTTGCATCTGCTGCTCGAGCAGGTCACGGGCAATCGCCACGCGTTCGCGTACCAGCCACTCGTAGGGCGCCATTCCAGTCGCGTCGCGAAACTGACGCTGCAACGTGCGCGTGCTCATCGCCGCGCGCCCGGCGAGCGAGGCCAGCGTGTGCGGTCGCGCCGGATGGGCGCGCACCCAGTCCATCAGCTTCGCGAGGCGGCCGCTTTCGTCCTGCGGCATCGGGCGTGGCACGAACTGCGCCTGGCCGCCTTCGCGATGCGGCGGCACGACAAGCCGCTGCGCCACGCGATTCGTGACCGCGCTGCCATGATCCCGGCGGACGAGATGCAGCAGCATGTCGAGACCCGCCGCCGAACCCGCCGATGTAATGACCTGTCCTTCGTCGACGTAGAGCGCGTCGGGCTTGACCGTCAGTTGGGGATAGCGTCTCTGCAGACGCTCCACGTAGCGCCAGTGGGTGGTGACCGTCTTGCCGTCGAGCACGCCCGCGGCCGCCAGCACGAACACGCCAGAGCAGATCGAGCACAGCCGTGCGCCACGCCGGTACGCGGCGCGGATTTTCTTCAGCAGCGGTTCAGGCGGGATTTCGTCGACATCGCGCCAACCTGGTATCACGATCGTGTCGGCACGGTCCAGCATGCGCAGCGAATACGGCGCGGCCACGGTGATGCCGCCCGCTGCGCGGATCGGCCCGGCCTCGGCTGCGCACACCGCAAAACGATACCAGGCGACGTCCAACTCCGGACGGTCGAGTGCGAACAGTTCGGTCACGCAGCCGAATTCGAAGGTGCAGAGCCGGTCGTAGACCGGCGCGACGACAAGATGATCATGCATGGCGCAATGTTACCGGAGACTGGCGATTGCGCCACTTATATGACGAACGTCGTCGATCGATAATGGGTGCTCACGCGCCACGACACCTTCAGAGGAACCTCGTCATGTCTCACGTCACCGCTATTTGCGCCGCCCGCAGCACCGACGCGCTGGCGCACTTTCAGTCGAGCCTGCAGTTCGAAACAGATTGCTGGGACGTCCACGACGCACTGTCGACGCAAACGGCCGACTTCGTGCTGCTGGACGTGAGAAGCCCCGTGCTTTACGCCACGGGTCACGTGCCTGGCGCGATCAACCTGCCGCACGGCAAGATCATCGAGTCGAAGCTCGCTGCGTGGCCGCCCGATACGCTCTTCGTCACGTATTGCGCGGGGCCCCACTGCAACGGCGCGACGCGCGGCGCAATCCGTCTTGCGCAACTCGGACGTCCGGTGAAGCTGATGATCGGCGGCCTCACCGGATGGATCGACGAAGGTTTCGATCTCGCGAAGCCATCCAGCGAAGCGTAAAAATCGCCCACGAGCACGACGATGCAAGCACACGCGCTCACACGGCAACCAGCTCCCGCAACCGCTGCTGCAGCGCGGCGGATGCACGCGTCATCGGCGCGCGCAGTCCGTCAGCGATGACGCCCTGCGCCGCCAGCGCCGACTTCACCGGCCCCGGGTTTGGTTCGTCGAACATCGCGCGCACGAGCGGCGCCAGCGAATGCCAGATCGCGCGCCCTTCGTCGAGCCGACCCGCCGCCAGCGCGCGATAGAGCGCGACAAAACGCCCGGTGCGCACATGCGCCGACGCGGCAATCGCGCCCGCGCCGCCCATACAGAGCGTCGTGAAGATATTCGCATCCTCGCCGGCCATGACCCGCAAGCGGCCATCGAGAATCAGCGAGAGCGTGGTGTCCTGCGAGCCCGCG
>CALFSF010000478.1 GCA_937917025.1 uncultured Paraburkholderia sp. | reverse complement strand
CTGGTCGGGCACGTCCTTCACGAGCACCGGCACTTCGTCGAGCCCGGCCAGACGCGCCGCACGGAAACGACGCTCGCCCGCGATGATCTCGTACATATCCGCGGACACCGGACGCACCAGGATCGGCTGCATCACGCCCTGCGTGCGGATGCTGGCGGCGAGTTCCTGCAGCGCGCCCTCGTCCATCCGCGTGCGCGGCTGGTACTTGCCGGCCTGCAACTTGCCGAGCGGCAACACGTTCGGCGCGCCGTCGATCTTCACCGCCTCGGTGATGTCCGCGCTGCCGCCGAGCAGCGCCTCGAGTCCTCGGCCCAATCCTTTCTTTCTTGCTACTGCGTTCATCGTGCTTCCTCGATCCGCCTTGAGTGCTGTCTTGAGGGTCGCCTTGGCGGCCACCTTGTTCTTCACGCCGGGCTCCGTCGCCGCGCGTTACAGCGCGCGAACCCGTTCAATCATTTCCGCACCGAACTGGACGTAAGCCTGCGCACCGCGCGACGCCCGGTCGAAAACCACGCCCGGCAAACCGTAGCTCGGCGCTTCGGCCAGCCGGACGTTACGCGGGATCACCACGTCGAACACCTTGTCGCCGAAATGCTCTTTCAGCTGATCGGAAACCTGCTGCTGCAACGTGATGCGCGGATCGAACATGACGCGCAACAGGCCGATCACCTTGAGGTCGCGGTTCAGGTTCGCGTGCACCTGCTTGATGGTCGCCACGAGGTCGGAAAGCCCCTCCAGCGCGAAGTATTCGCACTGCATTGGAATCACGACGCCATGGGCCGCGCACAGCCCGTTGAGCGTCAGCAGCGAGAGCGCTGGCGGGCAGTCGATCAGCACAAAGTCGTAATCTTCCGCGACGAGCGCGAGGGCGTCCTTCAACTGACGCTCGCGATTGTTGACGCTGACCAGTTCGACCTCGGCGCCCGCGAGTTCGCGATTGGCCGGCAATACGTCATACGAAACGCCTTCGGGCTTGACGCGCGCATCCGCGACCGTCACGCCATCGACCAGCACTTCGTAGACGGTGTTTTCACACGCGGCCTTGTCGATGCCGCTGCCCATCGTGGCATTGCCCTGCGGATCCAGGTCGATGAGCAGGACCCGCTGTCCCTGCGATGCGAGGCTCGCGGCGAGATTGACTGCTGTCGTCGTCTTCCCGACGCCGCCCTTCTGGTTCGCAACGCAGAAGATTTTTGCCATCGTTGGTGTGTCCCTTTTTGCTGCTTTTGAATGATAGGTGTGGGGTCGAGGCGGCGTCGATCAGGTATCGACCGTGACTTCGATCAGATGCCGTTCTGCGTCGAGCGACGGCACCTTGAGCCGGATAATCTGCTGTACACGTGAGCCTTCCGGCAACCGCTCGATCTCGCCCTCGGGTCGAATACCCTTCATCGCCCAGATCGCGCCGCGCTCCGCGACGAGGTGACGGGCCAGTGTAACGAAATCCGAGAGATCTGCGAACGCGCGAGAGACGATTACATCGAATTTAGCGGGCACTTCGACGCCCGGCCGCAAGGTTTCGACACGGCCCGTCACCACCGACAGATTGGCGAGGCCCAGTTCAGCCTTGGCCTGCGACTGAAACGCGGTCTTCTTGTGAACGATGTCGTTCAGCGTGACGGTCCAGTCCGGCAGGACGATAGCGAGCACGATACCGGGAAGGCCGCCGCCGGAACCCACGTCGAGGACTGACGACGCTCCGCGCGGCGCCAGATGCGGCACGATCGATAGCGAATCGAGAATGTGCTGGATCAGCATCTGCCTCGGATCGCGGATGGCTGTGAGGTTATACACCGCGTTCCACTTTGCCAGCAGCGCGACGTAGTCGAGCAGCTTGTCGAGCTGCGACCCGGTCAGTTCGAGACCGAGTTCGCCCACTCCTTCATGCAATAACGCTGACAACGATTCCCGACTACCCGCTACGCCGACGCTTCTTTGCCCTGCCGTCATTGGATCACCGGCTTGCTGTCGGTGCCATTTTCAGCGACCTTTGAAGAGCGACGACCGAGGCCTCGCTTCAGATGCACCATCAGCAGTGAGATTGCAGCGGGCGTGATGCCGGAAATCCGCGACGCCTGGCCGATCGTCTCTGGACGGAACTGCGTCAGCTTTTGGCGTGCCTCGAACGAGAGACCACGCACTTCTGCGTAGTCCAGCCCTTCAGGAAGCCGGGTGCTTTCGTGCGCTTCGTTGCGTTCGATTTCGCCCGCCTGACGCTCGATGTAGCCCTGATACTTCACGCCGATCTCGATCTGCTCCTTGATCTGCGTGAGCATGACGTCGTCGTCAGCCAGCGCTTCCGTTGGTCCGCATGTACCGTCCAGCAGGCCGCAAACGCCGTCGTAACTCACCCCGGGCCGGCGCAGCAAGTCGGCCAGACTGTATTCGTGGTCGATGGGCTTTCCGAGTAGCGCCGTGGCCGCTTCGGCAGATAACGTCTTCGGATTGACCCAGGTCGTACGCAGGCGCTCTGTTTCACGTGAAACAGCGTCGCGCTTGCGGCTGAATGCGTCCCAACGGATGTCGTCCACTACGCCAATCTCGCGACCGATTTCGGTCAGACGCATATCCGCATTGTCTTCACGCAGGCTGAGGCGATATTCGGCGCGGCTCGTGAACATACGGTACGGCTCGGACACGCCCCGCGTCACCAGGTCGTCGACGAGAACGCCAAGGTATGCCTGATCCCGACGCGGACACCACGCTTCCCGGCCCTGAACCTGCAAGCCCGCATTGATACCAGCAAGCAGGCCTTGCGCCGCCGCCTCTTCGTAGCCGGTCGTACCATTGATCTGCCCCGCAAAGAACAAGCCGTCGATCACCTTGGTTTCCAGCGATGCCTTCAGGCCACGCGGATCGAAGTAGTCGTATTCGATTGCATAGCCGGGACGCAGGATATGCGCATGCTCCAGCCCGCGCATCGAGCGCACCAGGTCCAGCTGCACGTCAAACGGAAGACTGGTCGAGATGCCGTTCGGATAGAACTCATTCGTCGTCAGCCCTTCTGGCTCCAGAAAGATCTGATGCGATTCCTTGGACGCGAACCGATGAATCTTGTCTTCGATCGACGGGCAATAACGCGGCCCGACGCCTTCGATCACGCCCGTGTACATCGGCGAGCGGTCGAGACCGCTGCGAATAATGTCGTGGGTGCGCTCGTTGGTATGTGTAACCCAGCACGGAACCTGGCGCGGATGTTGTTCGACGCGCCCCAGAAAGGAAAACACCGGCACCGGGTCCAGATCGCCCGGCTGTTCTTCGAGTACCGAAAAATCGATTGTCCGGCCGTCAATGCGCGGCGGCGTACCGGTTTTAAGACGACCCTGCGGCAGCTTCAACTCCTTGAGGCGCGCGGATAGCGACACCGCAGCGGGGTCCCCCGCACGGCCGCCAGTGTAATTGTTCAGCCCAACGTGGATCTTGCCGTCGAGAAACGTCCCGGCCGTCAGCACGACGGCCCGTGAACGGAAGCGGATACCGACCTGCGTCACTGCGCCCACAACGCGGTTGCCTTCCACCATCAGATCGTCGACTGCCTGCTGGAACAGCCACAGATTTGGCTGATTCTCCAGACGATGCCGGATTGCCTGCTTGTACAGCAGCCGGTCCGCCTGCGCGCGCGTTGCCCGCACGGCCGGACCCTTGGACGAGTTGAGGATACGGAACTGAATTCCGCCTTCATCCGTGGCCGCGGCCATAGCGCCGCCCAGCGCATCGACCTCCTTGACCAGATGGCCTTTGCCAATGCCGCCAATCGACGGATTGCAACTCATCTGTCCGAGGGTTTCGATGTTGTGCGTCAGCAGCAGCGTTTTGGCGCCCATGCGCGCGGACGCCAAAGCGGCTTCGGTGCCGGCATGACCGCCACCGACGACGATAACGTCAAATTCTGAGGGGAAAAGCATCGTGGATCTCACGCCGGAGACGTCGCGTGAGCCTTTCAAAAGAAATGGATGGTCGAATTATAACGGGTTCGCTTTTGGCCCGAATTTCGTCCGTTCGGCCAACGATAAAAAAGCGGTGTGTTTCACGTGAAACACACCGCCTTTGACCGCAGCCAGTCAGGCAACTGCGCTGCTAAGCGACCTTTTTGGTCAACCCCAGATACGTCTCAATGACTCGCGGATTCTGCGCCAGATCCGCCGCAGCGCCCTCGAGCGCAAGTTCACCGGTTTCAAGAACGTAGCCGTAGTCCGAGATTTGCAGCGCCGCGCGGGCATTTTGCTCGATCAGCAACGTGGCAACCCCCGTTTGCCGCAACGCGCTAATGATATGAAAAATCTCTTTCACGATGAGCGGCGCAAGTCCGAGGCTCGGTTCGTCGAGCATCAACAAATCGGGTTTGCCCATCAATGCCCGACCGACCGCCAGCATCTGCCGCTCGCCGCCAGACAATGTACCCGCTGCCTGCTTGCGCCGCTCCTTCAATCGCGGAAACAACTGAAACACGGGTTCCAGCTGATCGAGAAAATTCCGCTCTCCTGCCCGCTTGCGGCGATACGCGCCGAGCACGAGATTGTCCTCGACCGTCATCGTGGAAAACAGCTCACGCTTCTCCGGGACCAGACACATCCCCCGCGCAACACGTTTTTCGACAGGCACGGCGCTGACATCCTCGCCTCTGAAGGCGATCGCGCCCTTCGCATGTCCGCTCACCGGCAAAGCGCCCATGATCGCGTTCAGCAGCGTCGACTTGCCCGCGCCGTTCGGCCCGATCACGGACACGATCTGGCCTGGCCGGACCTTGATCGCCGCATTGTGCAGCGCCTCGACCTTGCCGTAGCGAACGGACAAGCCCGCGACGTCAAGAATCGACGCGCCGGAATCAGATTGCATCGTCATCATTCCACCCCACCGAGATAGGCTTCGAGCACGGCTGGATCCTTCTGCACATCCTGCGGCAAGCCTTCCGCGATGCGGGTACCGAACTCCATCACCACCAGCCGATCAGTCAGATTCATCACAAAATCCATATCGTGCTCGACCAGCAGCACGCTCATGCCCTCTTCCTTGAGCTTCTTCAGCAGCACAGCCAGTTGCTGCTTTTCCTGATACCGAAGCCCGGCGGCAGGTTCATCCAGCAGCAGGAGCGTCGGATCGCAGCACAGCGCACGCGCGATTTCCAGAATCCGTTGCTGTCCCAGCGCCAGGCTGCCGGCCTCGTCGTACATATGCTGTTCGAGGCCGACGCGACGAATCTGCCGTGCAGCCTCCGCCATCAGGCGGCCTTCTTCCGCTCCGTTGAGCTTTGCGACGCTGCGCCAGACGCCCGCGTGGCCGCGCAGATGCGCGCCAATCGCAACGTTCTCCAGCACCGTCATGCCGGGAAGCAGCTTGACGTGCTGGAACGTCCGGCCGATCCCGCGCTTGACGATTTCACGTGAAGTGAGCGAGTCGATCCGCTCGCCGCGGAACGCGATCTCGCCGCTCGTCGCCTGCAGCACACCGGTTACCAGATTGAACGTCGTCGACTTGCCGGCGCCGTTCGGCCCGATCAGGCCGATGATCTGGCCAGCCTTTACCTCAAAGCTGACGTCGTTCACCGCCACCAGGCCGCCAAACTGCTTGCGCGCCTTCACGACCGAGAGCAACGTCTCGCCCACCGCCGGTTTGCTGCGCTGCGGCAAAGGCTCGGCGTGATCGGGCACGTGGGCACGCGGACCGCCCGGAAAGAACCGCGCGACGAACGGCCAGACGCCCTGACGCGCGTATTGCAGCAACAGCACCATCAGAATGCCGAAGACGATCACTTCGAAATTGCCGCTTTCGCCAAGCAGCTTCGGGAGCCAGGTCTGGAGGTAGTCCTGCAGGAGCGTCAGGATGGCCGCGCCCAGCACGGCGCCCCACACGTGCGAAACGCCGCCCACGACCGCCATGAACAGAAACTCGATGCCGTGGTTCAGACCGAACGGCGTCGGGTTCACCGCGCGCTGCAAATGGGCATAAAGGAAGCCCGAAACAGAAGCGAGAACCGCCGCATAGACGAAGATCACCACGCGCATCCACGCTGTATTCACGCCCATCGCCTCGGCCATCGAGCCGCCACCGCGAAGCGCCCGGATCGCGCGTCCCGGCCGGCTATTAAGCAGATTCTGAACAGAGATCACCGCCGCGAGCACGACGACCCAGATGAGGTAATAGATGTGCCGCCCGGACTCCAGCTGGATACCGAATACGTTGAGCACCGGAATGCCGTTAATGCCGTCGTACTTGCCGAGCATCTCCATATTGCCGAAGAGGAAGAACAGCGCGAGCCCCCACGCGATCGTCCCGAGCGGCAGGAAGTGGCCCGACAGGCGCATCGTCACCGCGCCCAGCACGAGCGCGATCAGCGCCGTCAGCACGACGCCTACGATCAGCGCAAACCACGGCGACACGCCGAACTGCGTCGTCAGATACGCCGTGGAATACGCGCCCACGCCGACGAATGCGGCCTGCCCGAAGCTCGTCATCCCGCCGATGCCCGTCAGCAGCACGAGCCCGATCGCGACGATCGAATACAGTCCGATGTAGTTGAGCAGCGTGACCCAGTACTCGGGCACGCGGATCGGCTGCGGCAACACCGGCAGCGCGAACATCACCACGAGGAACAGCCAGAAGAACCTGTTTTGCATGATCCGTTTCATCGTGTCACTCCTCGTCCTCTTCCGCGTGCGGGCTCACGAAACTTCGCCACAGGAGCACCGGAATGATCAGCGTGAACACGATCACTTCTTTATAGGCACTCGCCCAGAACGACGAGTAGGACTCCAGCACGCCCACGAGGATCGATCCGGCGGCCGCCAGCGGGTAGCTGACGAGACCGCCGATGATCGCCCCCACGAACCCCTTCAGGCCGATCAGGAAGCCCGAGTCGTAGTAGATGGTCGTCAGCGGCGCCACGAGGATGCCGCACAACGCGCCGAGGCCCGCGGCAAGCGTGAACGCGAGCCGCCCCGCCTGCGTCGTGCCGATACCGACGAGGCGCGCGCCGACGCGGTTCACCGACGTCGCGCGCAGCGCCTTGCCCGAGATCGAGCGGTCGAAGTACAGGTACAGCGCCGCGATCAGCACGACAGCGGTGCCGACGACCCACAGGCTCTGCCCGGAGATCGTCATGCTGCCGACGTTGAACGTGGCGTCGGAAAACGCCGTCGTGCGCGAGCCCTCCGCGCCGAACATCACGAGGCCGACCCCGACCATCGCGAAGTGCACGGCGACCGCGACGATCAGCAGCAGCAGCGTGGTCGCTTCCGCGATCGGTTCATACGCAAGCCGGTACACGAACGGTCCCATCGGAATCACGATCAGCAGTGTCAACGCGATCTGCACGACCATCGGCAGCGGCTGCATGAAGAGGCCGCGCGTCACCGCATAGACGGCAATCGGAAACAGCAGATATTTGCTCGCCAGCGTCACGAGCGTGCGGGCCGCGTGGCGGCGCCGCTCAGAATGCCGCACGAGCCCGGCCGTCTCGACGACAAAGCACGCCGCACCCATCGCGATCAACAGCCAGCAGGTGGCCGGAAACTTCTGCGTCTGGATGGCGGCGAGCGTCAGCGCGCCATACGAAACGAACTCGCCCTGCGGAATGAAGATCACCCGCGTCACCGAAAACACCAGCACCAGCGCAAGTGCGAGCAGCGCATAGATTGCGCCCGTGGTGATCCCGTCCTGGGCAAGAATCGCCGCTATAGATAGATCCATACTTCCTCTGAAACGTCGAAATCGAAATCGAAACCAGGGCCGAAGCGTGCAGCAACGGGCACCTTCGTCGTCGGGATGAGTTCGTCATCCCCACACTGAAACGCGACCGCCGCGCCCGGACAAGGCGCGGCGGTCGTCGCCATGTTCATCGAACAGAATGCCGGTGCGGCGTCGCCGCCACACCGTATGCGAGAAGCGCGTACTTTTTAGTCGTTCTGGAGTTTCCACTTGCCGTCGACGATTTCGACCATCACGCGAGCGCGGTCGTCGAAGCCGTTGTGATCGGTCGTCGTGGTGTTCATGATGCCGTGCGCGACCGGCAGGTCCTTGATGTTCTCAAGCGATGCACGCAATGCCTCGCGGAACGCTTCCGTGCCCGGCTGTCCCTTCTTCAGCGCTTCGGGGATCGCGCGCTGCAGCATCTGGCCAGCATCCCACGCGTGACCGCCGAACGTGGAGAGCGAGCCCACGCCATAGGCCTTCTCATAGGCTGCCTTGTACGCTTCCGACGACTTCTTCACCGGGTTCGATTCCGGCAGCTGCTCGGTCACGAGAACCGGACCGGCGGGCAGCAGTTCGCCTTCGCAGTCCTTGCCGCACACGCGCAGGAAGTCGTTATTGGCCACGCCGTGCGTCTGATAGACCTTGCCCTTGTAGCCGCGCTCCTTCAGCGTCTTCGCGGGCAACGCGGCCGGCGTGCCCGAACCGGCGATCAGGACGGCGTCCGGGTTCGAGGCGACCAGTTTCAGCACCTGGCCCGTCACGGAAGCGTCCGTGCGGTTATAGCGTTCGTTCGACACCACCTTCAGATGGTGCGCGGCCGCCGCCGCGCTGAACACCGTGTACCAGTTCTCGCCGTACGCATCGGCGAAACCGATGAAGCCCACGGTCTTCACGCCATGCTTTTCCATGTATCCGGCGATCGCATCGGCCATCAGGCCGTCGTTCTGCGGCGTCTTGAACGCCCACATGCGCTTCGCGTCCATCGGCGCGATGATCGCGGCCGATGCGGCCATCGAGATCATCGGCGTCTTGCCTTGCGACACCACGTCGAGCATCGCGAGCGAATTCGGCGTGACCGTCGAGCCGATGATCGCGTCGACGTGATCTTCATCGATCAGCTTGTGCGTGTTCTGCACCGCGCGACTCGTATCGGATGCGTCGTCGAGCACGATGTACTGCACGCTCTTGCCGCCCATCTCCTTCGGCAACAACGCGATCGTGTTCTTCTCCGGAATGCCGAGCGACGCAGCCGGCCCGGTCGCCGATAACGTCACGCCGATCTTCACCTGTGCCGATGCGACGGTCGCGCCGCATACGAGCGCCGCTGCGAGGCTTGCGCGTACCCAGTTGCCTGTTGTTCTCATTGCTGTCTCCAAACGCTGTGGGTTGCCTGTTGTTCGATCCGGCTTCTGCACCGGTTTCTGAATCTAGTTTTCGGCTTCGGGCGTGAATAGCATGGTTTTCCCTGTTCGGGATAAAACGCCTCTGCGTCGCTGCCACAACCGATACGCAGAAAAAAAGGCACGTCTGACTGAACGTGCCTTTTTCCGGGTTCAAATGCGCTATCTCGCCCTGGATCAGTCTGTGGCCAGCTTCCACTTGCCGCCGACGATCTCGACCATCACGCGCGCCCGCTGATCGAGGCCCGCGTGATCGTTCGCGCTCATGTTGAAGATGCCATGTGAAGCCGGCATGTCCTTCGTGCTTTCGATCGCCGCGCGCAGCGCGTCGCGAAACGCCGGTGTACCCGGCTGCCCTTTCTTCAGCGCGAGCGGAATCGCGCGTTGCAGGAGCAGGCCGGCGTCCCACGCATGGCCGCCGAACGTCGACACCGAACCCGCGCCGTACGCGGCTTCATACGCGTGCTTGTACGTAAGCGCGGATTTCTTCACCGGGTTCGAATCGGGCAGCTGGTCGGCCACCAGCAGCGGACCTGCCGGCAGATACGTGCCGTCGCAATCCTTGCCGCACACGCGCAGGAAGTCGTTATTCGCGACGCCGTGCGTCTGGTAGAACTTGCCCTTGTAGCCGCGTTCCTTCAACGTTTTTTGCGGCAGCGCAGCCGGCGTACCCGCACCGGCGATCAGCACGGCGTCCGGATTCCGCGACATCATCTTCAGCACCTGACCGGTCACCGAAGCGTCGTTGCGCGCAAAGCGTTCGTTCGCCACCACCTTGATCTTCGCGAGATCCGCGGCCTTCGTGAATTCGCGGAACCAGCTCTCGCCGTAGCCATCCGAGAAGCCGATGAAGGCAACGGTCTTCACGCCATGATTCGCCATGTGCTGCGCGATCGCCGTCGCCATCAGGATGTCGTTCTGCGGTGTCTTGTAGACCCACGCGCGCTTCGCATCCATCGGCTCGACGATCGTGGCCGCGGCGGCCATCGAAATCATCGGCGTGGCGGTTTCAGCCGCGACGTCGATCATGGCCAGCGAGTTCGGCACGACGGTCGAGCCGATGATCGCGTCCACATGGTCTTCGCTCGTGAGCTTGCGGGTATTCTTCACCGCCAGCGTGGAATCCGTCGCGTCGTCCAGCACGATGTATTCGATCTTCTGGCCGGCCACTTCCTTCGGCAGCAACGCGATCGTGTTCTTTTCCGGAATGCCCAGCGATGCCGCGGGACCGGTGGCCGATACCGTCACGCCAATTTTCACCTGCGCCGATGCCGCGCCGCTCCATGCTGCCAATACGCCCGCCGCGACGCATGTCGCGCTGATCCATCGCATTGCCGACTTCATTCCGCTCCTCTACCCCGTCATATCCGCGCGCATTGGCGCCGATTCAATAATTCGAGAATTTTTACACCGACCACATGGTCGGCGAATGGCGAGTGTAGCGGACGCGCGCGCCCGGCTGCAAGCGTTTTGGCAGCTTCAGGGCGTTGATAATCCAGCGAAAAATACGAAAGGAAAATACGTGAGGAAATGCTATGGGGATTCTGCGCGGGATAAACCGGAAATAAAGCCGATGCATGACTGAAAAGGCAAATAAAAAGCGCTGCTGGATATCAATCCAGCAGCGCTTTCGTGTGGGCACTTTGTGCCTCATGTCTCCTCGTTCTCCACCTGCAAATTTCGTGTCGCCGGTGCTTCAGAACTGCGTGAAGATTAAACAACCCCGAATCGTGGGACAACTAGCATTTACCCTAGTGGTGCAATGCAGCACTGATTTGGGGCGCGTTTTATCGCGTCAGGCTGATATTGTCGGCTCGCTATCGCGCGGCCAGGAGGCCGCAAATTACATCGGATACCGAATCATTTCCAGATCTCACGAGAGCGCTCAGGCACATCAGGCACGCAGTGGCCGCACGCGCGCCACGATCTCACCGACAATGCCGCGCCGGAACGCCAGCACGCACGCAATGAAGATCAACCCCGTGACGATCGTCACCGCTTCGCCGAACGAGCGGAACCAGTCGATGCCGGTCGCGTTCGCGAGTGCGGTGCCGATATCGCCCAGCCGGTCCTCGAGCGCGACGATCAAGGCTGCACCGAGCAGCGGCCCGAAGAGCGTGCCCATGCCGCCGACGAGCGTCATCAGGATCACGAGACCGGACATCGTCCAGTATGCGTCGCCGAGCGTCTCGAAGCCGAGCACGAGCACCTTCAGCGATCCGGCGAGCCCCGCGAGCCCTGCGGACAGCACGAACGCGAGCAGCTTGAAGCGATCCGTGTCGTAGCCGAGCGAAACCGCACGCGGCTCGTTCTCCTTGATCGCGACCAGCACCTGGCCGAACGGCGAATGCACGATCCGCACGATCAGCAGGAACGCCAGCACGATGATTGCGAGCACGACGTAATACAGCGCAAGGTCCGACGACAGATCCAGCATGCCGAAGAGCTTGCCGCGCGGCACGCCTTGCAGACCGTCTTCACCGTGCGTGAACGGCACCTGCAGGAACACGAAGTAGACCATCTGCGCGAGCGCGAGCGTCACCATCGCGAAGTAGATGCCCTGCCGGCGGATCGCGAAGAGCCCGACGATCAGGCCGAGCAGCGTCGCCACCGCGGTGCCCGCGATGAGACCGAGCTCCGGCGAAAACCCGAACGACTGGATGGCATAACCCGTCGTGTAGCCCGCCGACGCGAGGAACATCGCGTGTCCGAACGACAGCAGCCCCGTGTAACCGATCAGCAGGTTGAACGCGGCCGCGAAGAGCGCGAAGCACAGCACCTTCATCACGAACACCGGATAGGCGCCGATGAACGGCGCGGCGATCAGCGCGATAAACAGCAGCCCGTATAGCGCTTTTCTCTGCATCATTTTTCCTTGCCGAAAAGACCCGCGGGGCGCACCAGCAACACGAGCGCCATGATCACGAAGACGACGGTCGCCGACGCTTCCGGATAGAACACACGCGTGAGCCCTTCGACCACGCCGAGCATCAGGCCGGTCAGGATCGAACCCATGATCGAACCCATTCCGCCGATCACGACGACGGCGAACACCGTGATGATCATCGGCTGCCCCATCAGCGGCGAGACCTGAATGACCGGCGCGGCGAGCACGCCGGCAAACGCCGCGAGCGCGACGCCGAACGCATAGGTGAGCGTGATCATCCGCGGCACGTTGACGCCGAACGCCTCGACGAGCTTCGGATTCTCGGTGCCGGCGCGCAGATACGCGCCAAGACGCGTTTTCTCGATGACGAACCACGTGGCGAAGCACACGACGAGCGATGCGACGACGACCCACGCGCGATAGTTCGGCAGGAACATGAAGCCGAGATTGGTCGCGCCGGACAGCGCGGACGGCACGTCGTAAGGCTGGCCTGACGATCCGTAGATCGAGCGGAACACGCCTTCGACGACGAGCGTGAGCCCGAACGTCAGCAGCAGGCCATAAAGATGATCGAGGCGATACAGCCAGCGCAGCATCGTGCGCTCGATCACGATGCCAAAGAGTCCGACCAGCAATGGCGCGACCACCAGCATCGCCCAGTACGGCAGATCGAAATAGGCGAGGCCCATCCACGCGAGCATCGCGCCGAGCATGAACAATGCTCCGTGCGCGAAGTTGATCACGTTGAGGAGGCCAAAGATCACGGCGAGCCCCAGGCTCAGGATCGCGTAGAACGAACCGTTCACGAGTCCGAGCAGCAACTGGCTCAGCATCGCCGGAAGCGGAATGCCAAAGATTTCCATTAAACCCGTCGTCCAGATGAGATCGATAGACGCGCGAACCACTCGGCGCGTGGGCCGTCGGGCGTCCGCACGTTGATCCGCATCACTGCGCGGGTCAACGTGCGACGATGCCGCCTGCCGCCGCCCCCAAACGGGCGCGCGTCAGCCGACGCTTACTTCCACAGCGCGCAGCGTGATTCCGCCTTGGTGGTAAACGCCTGTTCGCCGGGGATCGTGGCGGTGATCTTGTAGTAATCCCACGGCTCTTTCGATTCGGCCGGCGTCTTCACCTGCATCAGGTACATGTCGTGAATCATGCTGCCGTCCTGGCGGATGTAGCCCTTCGCGTAGAAGTCGTCGATCTTGATCTTGTGAAGCTGTTCCATCACCTTGTCGCTGTCGGTCGTGCCGGCTGCCTGCACGGCCTTCAGATACGTCGTGACGGCCGAGTAGTCCGCGGCCTGCAGACTGGTCGGCATCTTCTTCATCTTCGCGAAGTAGCGTTGCGCCCACTGACGCGTCTTCGCGTCCTTGTTCCAGTACCAGCTGTCCGTAGCCACCAGACCCTGCGTGGTTTCGAGGCCAAGGCTGTGAATGTCGGTGAGGAAGATCAGCAGCGCGGCGATCTTCATCGTCTTCGTGATGCCGAATTCCTTCGCGGCCTTGATCGCGTTGATCGTGTCGCCGACCGCATTCGCGCGACCGAGCACCTGCGCCTTCGAAGCTTGCGCCTGCAACAGGAACGACGAGAAGTCCGATGCCGAAAGCGGATGGCGCACTTCGCCGAGCACCTGGCCGCCGTTCGCCTTCACGACGTCCGCGGTGTTCTTCTCCAGCGCCTTGCCGAACGCATAGTCAGCCGTCAGGAAGAACCACGTCTTGCCGCCCTGCTTCGTCACGGCGGAACCCGTGCCCTTCGCGAGCGCCACCGTGTCGTACGCGTAGTGGACCGTGTACGGCGTGCATTGCTCGTTCGTCAGCGTATCCGCGCCCGCGCCGATGTTGATGTACGGAATCTTCTTTTCGGCCGCGACCTGGCTGGTCGAGAGCGCCGTCGCCGAGTTCGTGCCGCCGATGATCGCGTTCACGCCGTCGCGGTCGATCCATTCGCGCGCGCGCGAGGCCGCGATGTCGGCCTTGTTCTGGTGGTCGGCGTAGACGAGTTCGATCGGCTTGCCGTTCACCTTGCCGCCGAAGTCGGCGATTGCCATGCGGATCGATTCGAGGCCACCCTGGCCATCGATGTCCGCGTACAGGCCCGAAAGGTCGGTGATGAAGCCGATCTTCACGGTGTCGCCCGCGGCGGCCTCGGCCGTACCCATCGTCAGCGCGGTGCTGGCGAAGCAAAGTGCTGCGAGCCCTGCGAGAGTCTTCAGTTTCATGCGTGTCTCCTTGTTTCCATGCTTGTGGTTATTCAGAGGCATTCAGGCGTTCCCACTACGTCGACGCTTACACCCCGAGCAGATCGTGTAGAACCGGCATCTTGCTTTCGAGCTCCCCTGCGCCGAAATACTCAACGATATGACCGTGTTCCATCACGTAAAAACGGTCGGCGAGCGGAGCCGCAAACCGGAAATTCTGTTCGACCATGACGATCGTATAGCCGCGCGACTTGAGCGTCATGATCATGCGCGCGAGCGCCTGCACGATGACGGGCGCGAGACCTTCCGATATTTCGTCGAGCAACAGGAGGCTTGCCCCGGTGCGCAGAATACGCGCGACGGCCAGCATCTGCTGCTCGCCGCCCGACAGGCGCGTGCCCTGGCTCTGGCGCCGCTCCTTCAGGTTCGGGAACATCGAATAGATCTCGTCGACCGACATCGCACGCGCCGCGTCGCCCACGGGCGGCGGCAACATCAGGTTTTCCTCGCACGACAGGCTCGAAAAGATGCCGCGCTCTTCCGGGCAATAACCGACGCCGCAGTGAGCAATCTTGTGCGTCGGCATCGAAATGGTTTCGCGGCCCGAGACCTGGATCGAGCCGGTGCGACGGCCCGTGAGCCCCATGATCGCGCGCAGGGTCGTCGTGCGGCCGGCGCCGTTGCGGCCGAGCAGCGTGACGACTTCGCCCCGGTTCACCTTGAGATCGACGCCGTGCAGAATGTGGGATTCACCGTACCAGGCCTGCAGGCCGGTGATCGCGAGCGCCGGCACGGCATCGGCCGCGCCGCTCACTTCGGCGCTTTCGCGTTCCGCAATTGTGTTCATGCATGCGCTCCGGCGAGGGCCGCATCCGCGCTACCCATGTAGGCCTGCATCACGAGCGGATTCTTCGACACGTCCGCGTAACTGCCTTCGGCCAGCACTTCGCCGCGTTGCAGGACCGTGATCGTGTCCGAGATGCCGGCGATGACGTTCATGTTGTGCTCGACCATCAGGATCGTGCGCCCCGCCGATACTTTCTTGATGAGTGCAGTCACGCGATCGACGTCCTCGTGGCCCATGCCCTGCGTCGGTTCGTCGAGCAGCATGAGTTCGGGCTCCATCGAAAGCGTCGTTGCGATTTCGAGCGCGCGCTTGCGGCCATACGAGAGCTCGACGGTCGGCACGTCGGCGAAATCGGTGAGGCCCACCTGCGTGAGCAGATCCATCGCGCGGTCGTCCAGCTCGCGCAGCGAGCGTTCGCTCTTCCAGAAGTGAAACGCCGTGCCGAGCGAGCGTTGCAGCCCGATGCGCACGTTCTGCGATGCTGTCAGATGTGGAAATACCGCGGAAATCTGGAAAGACCGGATGATGCCGCGCCGCGCGATCTGCGCCGGACGCTCGCGCGTGATGTCGATGCCGTTGAAGACGATCTGGCCCGCTGTCGGTTCGAGAAATTTGGTCAGCAGGTTAAAGCAGGTGGTTTTACCGGCGCCGTTGGGGCCGATGAGCGCGTGGATCGACCCGCGGCGCACGCGCAGGTTCACACCACTCACGGCGGTGAACCCTTTGAATTCCCTGGTCAATCCGCGCGTCTCAAGAATCGTGTCGCCGAGAATCATGTTCCCTTCCAAACGGAGTGAGGCGAACTGCTACGATCTTCCGCGCCTGAAAGCCGCGCGACGTTTTATGACGACACCCCCGTGTCGCCCGTTTGCGTGGTGCACCAATGCGGACGGTAATCCATGCCGCACCACACAGCACGGGTGCCATTGTCTCGCCAATGATGCAGCGCATTCATTGGGATTTGCACTTAGTGTTTTATGCGCACCCGTCATTCGATTGCGTGCAGGTCTTGCATGTCATGCAATTGACACAGTCCGCGGACGCTGTGTCTCCGTTTCGAGACCCGAGCGCCGGGCACGGCGATCGGCGCGGATCATGTCGCTTGCGCGCTCCGCGATCATCAGTGTCGGCGAGTTCGTGTTGCCTGACGTGATGGTCGGCATGACCGAAGCATCGACGACACGCAGGCCGTCGACGCCGATCACGCGCAGCCGGTTGTCGACGACAGCGCCCGGATCGTCGGCCATGCCCATGCGGCAGGTGCCGACCGGATGAAAGATCGTCGTGCCGACCTGGCCGGCCGCCAGTTGCAGTTCCTCTTCCGTCTGAAACTGGATACCTGGCAGGATTTCTTCGGGACGATAGCGCGCCAGTGCCGGCGCCGCTGCGATACGGCGCGTCAACCGTAGCGCGTTGGCGGCGACGTGGCGGTCGTAGTCGGTGGACAGATAGTTCGGCGCGATGAGCGGCGCCGCATGCGGATCGTTCGATTCGATGTGGATGCTGCCACGCGACGTGGGCCGCAGATGGCATACCGAAGCCGTGAATGCGTTGAAGCGATGCAGCGGTTCGCCGAACCGGTCGAGCGACAGCGGCTGAACGTGGTACTCGAGATCGGGGCGTGTGAGCGCGCGGTCATCGGGATCAGACCTGGCGAACGCGCCGAGTTGCGAGGGCGCCATCGACATCGGTCCACTCTGGAGCAGCAGGTATTGCAGGCCGATCATCAGTTTGCCCCACCAGTGCGCGGATGCCGTGTTGAGCGTACGCACGCCGTTGACCTTGAAGGCCATGCGCAACTGAAGATGGTCCTGAAGATTTTCGCCGACGCCGGGCAGATCGCGCACGACGTCGATACCGAGGTTTTGCAGACGGGCGGCGTTGCCGATGCCCGAGAGTTCGAGGAGTTGCGGCGAGTTGACGGCACCTGAGCTGAGCACGACTTCGCAGCGTGCTTTCGCGATGAAGTCGGTATTGTCGCCACGGTATTCGACGCCTGTGCAGCGGCGTTCTTCGAAGACGAGGCGTTGCGTGTGCGCGCCTGTGATGACCGTGAGGTTGGGGCGTTGCAATGCGGGGCGGAGGAACGCTTTCGAGGCATTCCAGCGGATACCGCGTTTCTGGTTGACGTCGAAGTAGCCGACGCCGGTGTTGTCACCGCGGTTGAAGTCATCGGTGGCCGGGATGCCGGCTTGTTGCGCGGCTTGCGCGAAGGTTTCCAGCACCTTCCATTTGAGGCGCTGTTTCTCGACGCGCCACGGGCCGCCTGCGCCGTGCGATTCGCTGGCGCCGCCGTGATAGTCCTCACTGCGTTTGAAGATGGGGAGGACGTTTTGCCAGGCCCATGACGGGTCGTTCGTGACGCGAGCCCATTCGTCGTAGTCTTCGCGCTGGCCGCGCATGTAGATCATGCCGTTGATCGACGAGCTTCCGCCTAGCACGCGTCCGCGTGGATAGGAGAGGGAGCGGCCGTTCAGGCCGGATTCCGGCTGTGTTTTATAGAGCCAGTCGGTGCGGGGATTGCCGATGCAATAGAGGTAGCCGACCGGCACATGAATCCAGTGGTAGTCGTCCTTGCCGCCGGCTTCTATTAGCAGTACCTGCACGTCCTTGTCTTCGCTAAGGCGGTTGGCGAGGACGCAGCCTGCCGTGCCGGCGCCGATGATGATGTAGTCGAATTCGCCTTCCAGCAGGCGCGGGTTTGTTTCTTCATTCATGGTCGTCACCCAGTCATTCCTTGTTCGGGTCGCCGTTCACGACATACCGATGTTTTTTGCCGCGGCGCGTGGTGTTTTTTTTTGGCCTTTCCTTGTGTTCATGTCGGTCTATTAGCGTTGCCCCTGTGCGGGG
>CALFSF010000477.1 GCA_937917025.1 uncultured Paraburkholderia sp. | reverse complement strand
CGCGCGGCCGGTTCGAGCGCCGTCCGCGCGGCAACTTCGTTTGATTTCAATGCCCACGGGCGAGCAGGTTATTCACCGAGGTGACGCCGTCCACCGCGTTCGCGCTCTGTTCGGCCAGCGCGACCTGTTGGCGCTCGGGTACCCATCCGATCAGCGTGACTTGTCCTGATCGTGCGAAGACGAATACATGAGACGTACCGACGCCGCTGTGCGCAAAGGCGACGCGGACGTTATGGGCGAGTTGCTGGTCGGTTGCCGTCGAACTGGTGTCGGCATGAACCGCGGGCGAGATTGCACTGGAAATCAGCAATGCGAGTGTGGAAGCAATGGCAATTTTCACGATACCTCTCCTTACAGATAGGCAGATGTGCCGGTGGACTCCGGCAGCAGGTCTTCCGGTCCGGCTCCAGCAGGGGCCGCGGAAGTGGATGACAGAATCCCCATGCGCTTGTTGCTCGCCCAGCTCTATCGATGGAGCGTTCAGGGTTTGATCTGTCGGGTCGGTTGGCGGGTTTTTCTTGTCGCCCGGCGAAAAGCTTGCGCGTTCATCGTGTCGGAACGCGACGCTGGACTTAACGGCATGCCGCATGAGGCGATAGGGCCCCTTTGATGAGCCTGGAAGCTCCAACCCAGCTGTCTCTCAGGCTGGGATTCGTCGTTCAGCGTCCTGTTGATTGATCATAGTCCCGAATGCCGGCGCGTGCTGGAGGCGCGCAAGCGCAGCCGCCTGGTTGTCCCGCAAGCACGCATCCCCTCGAGTTTTCGGGATTCCAAAAAATGGCGGATCAAAAAAACCCCGGCATACACGCATCAAGCTGAATGCCGGTCGTTGCATTTGCGCAACGTCCAGATTTGATTCACAGACGTACCCGAACGGTTCGACGCGTCTCAAGACACGCCACGGAGGCGACGCATGCGCTTCGTGCAGTTTTTCAGTGAATGGATTCAAGCGGATTTGCCAGGCAGGTGACCACGACGTCGTGGTCACGAAGCGCGTGCTACTTCGCCATTGAATCGCGCGCAACAGCTATGAATAACAGCGTTTTCCCTGACACGGAAGATCGATACGGAGCGCCACGACGGTCCCTATAATCGCCTCGAAATGTGAAGCAGGCATTTCAGCAAAGCGGGGAGTGTGCGGAGTCTGTACATGTCCTGAGCGGCTCGGAGACGCCAAAATTAATATAGGATATCTAATGAAAAAGACGGTTCTTGCTTTGTCCATTATGGCAGCCGCGACGGCTGCCCAGGCGCAGAGCAGCGTGACACTATACGGTCGTATCGACAATGGCTTTCAGTTCGAGTCCGGCATTCCAGGCGGCCACGCGTGGAGTGCCGAGAGCGGCGACTGGGGTTGCTCGTGGTTCGGCCTGGAAGGTGCTGAAGATCTGGGCGGCGGCACAAAGGCGGTCTTCCAGCTGGAAGGGCAACTGAATACGATCACCGGCGCTTCGGCGGGCAATCTGTTTGGCCGTCACGCTACTATCGGCTTCACCAATGACCATTACGGTCTGTTCAAGGTGGGTAACCTCGGTGCCGGCGAACTGTCGCAGGACAGTTGGGGCACGGACCCGCAGCTGATGCAGCGTTACGCCATCGCGACGCTGGTGCGCGGACGGAACTGGGCAAGTGCCAGCAACGGCGCGGAATATGACTCGCCGGTCCTGCTTGGCGGCCTGGTCTTCAAAGGACAATATTCGCTCACTAACAACACAAGCTGGAACTCGGCGCCGGTTAACTCCGCGGGTGTCCCCACCGGCCAGGGCCGTACCGATGCTGTCGAAGGTATCTATACGTTTGGCAGCGGCCACGTCCGCGTGATTTATGACGAAGTCCGTGGCGCGAATGGTTCGTTCAACAACGTGTACTCGGCCTCACGTTCGATCCTGGCCGGCGGCACGTATGTCATTGGCCCAGTGAGGCTGTACGCTGGCTACCAGCACTTGAGCGCGCCCGATGCGACCAACGCGAGCGTAGGTGTCAGCAACGCATCGCAGCCGGGCGGCGTGAGCGCGCCTACCGGCGTCAATCATGAATGGGTCGGTGCAGCGTGGCAGGTGAATGATGCCGCGGCGATCACCGGCGCGGTATTCCACGCGAACGCGAACAACGGCAACGGTAACGCAACGCTGTTCACGCTCGGTGCGACGTACGCCCTGTCCAAGCGTACGTTCCTCTACACGGAAGCGGGCTACGTGCATAACAGCTCGACGTCGAATATCAACCTCGGCAACGGCCCGTACGGCAACAACAACTATGATCCGTCGACCGGCACGTCGTCCAACGGCAACCCGGACTACGGTCACAGTCAGACGGGCGTCTTCGCCGGCATCATGACGATGTTCTAGAGCGTTGCCTGACCGGCAATCGTAGTGATCTCTGTGTTTCCAGTACTGCTTATATCTCTTTCGTAGAGAGGCCGGTGCGACGCTTCCTCCACCCTCGTCGCACTGGCTGTTTTTTCAGCGGCCCCATCCCGGTATCGGTAACGGCTCAGGGTTTTTACTCGTTTGAAAGCGCTTTCAAGAACAGTATTCTGCGGATCATGATCGAAGATGGCGCCACCCCACCTAATGTGACACTCGAGGAAATCGCGCGGGCAGCCGGCGTTTCTCCCAGCACGGTGTCGCGCATCCTGAACGGCACAGCGCGCGTGATGCCCGCGAAGCAGAAAGCGGTGGAGCAGGCTATCGCGCGCTTCAACTATCGGCCGAACGTGCTTGCGCGCAGCCTCGCGAGCGGGAAGACCGACACCATCGGCGTGCTGACGCAAACCGTGTCCAGTCCGTTTTACGCGGAGTGGCTGCGCGGTATCGAAGACGGGCTCTCCGAGCCGGGTTTTACGCCGCTTTTCGTCAGCAGCCGCTGGAGCGTCAAGGATGAAATGTCGCGCATGGAGCAGTTCATCGCGCGCCGCGTCGACGGCATCATCATGCTGCATTCGCAACTCGACGAGCCATCCCTGATCGACTACTCGCGGCATGCGCCGGTGCTCGTGCTCGGACGCTCCCTGCAAATCAGCGCCTCCCTCGCGAGCTTGCCGATCGATAACCTGCAAGGCGCGCGTGACGCTACCCGGCACCTGATCGAGCAAGGCCATCGCGAGATTGCTTTCATCGCCGGGCCGCCAACTCACGAGGATGCCATCGAGCGCCTCGACGGTTACCGGATGGCGCTCGAGGAAGCGGGTATCGGCTTTGACGCCGATCGCGTCGAGCAGGGCGACTACCTCGAGACAGGCGGACTGGCGGCCATGGAGCGGCTGTTTGCGCGCGGCCTGTCGTTCAGCGCGGTCTTCTGCGCGAATGACCAGACTGCCTATGGCGCGCGTCTCACGCTATTTCGCCGTGGGCTGCGCGTGCCGGAGGACATCTCGCTGGTCGGTTTCGACGATTTGCCCACCTCGTCGTATATGACGCCGCCGCTGACGACGGTCCGCCAGCCTACCTATGAAATCGGCCGCCTTGCGGCTCAAGGAATCGTGCAGATGATCCGCAAGAAGCCCGTCGCCCTGGATCCCATTCCACTCACGCTCATGACCCGGGAAACCACACGGCGGATCGTGCGGTCATCCGGATCGGGAGATTCGTCCCTCTAGCCGCAAGGCAGCTCCAGAGCCTATGGCAGCCCTGCGGGGCGCTTTTTTTACCGCGCCATGAAAGCGCTTTCAAACGACAAAGAGTAGCAAACAGGTAGTAATCAAACCGCAAGAAAAAGCAAAAGAAGCAACCAGGAAGTAACCGACAGCAATCTACAAACGGTTCAACAGGAGACGATTGATGAAATTTCGCTTTTCAGGGCCCGCCGCCGCAGTTCTGCTCAGCGTGGCAGCCGCCAGCGCGCATGCCAACACGACGTTGACGGTCGCGGTCTTTCCGAAGCTGGATCAGGAAATCAAGGACGCGATTCCCGCATGGAAGAAGCTCCATCCTGATGTCGACATCAAGGTGTCGGCGCTGGCGATCGCCGACCATCACAACGCGATGACCACCGCGCTCGCGACCAGCTCCGATCTGCCCGACGTGATGGCGCTCGAAGTCGGCTTTATCGGCCGGTTCGCGGCGGGCGGCGGCCTGGAAGACCTGTCGAAGCCGCCGTACAACGCGGGCCAGTACAAGAGCCAGTTCATTGGCTATACCTTCGCGCAAGCCACCACGCAGGACGGCGTGATGGTCGGCATGCCGGCGGATATCGGCCCGGGCACGCTGTTCTACCGCAAGGACATCCTCGACAAGGCGGGCGTCACCGAAGCCGATCTGAACAAATCGTGGGACTCGTATCTCGCCGCTGGACAGAAGATCAAGAAGGCCACGGGCGCGTACCTGATGGCGTCGTCGCGCGACATCGAGGATATCTATATTCGCGCTAACCTGAAGGAAGGCGACGGGGTGTACTTCGACAAGGCCGGCAACCCGGTCGTTACGTCGGAGCGTTTCGTCAAGGCATTCCAGCTCGCGAAAAAGGCGCGCGACCTCGGTCTCGACGCGAAGATCACGCCGTGGTCGAACGAATGGGCCGAGAGCTTCAGGCGTGGCACCGTTGCAACGCAGATGATGGGGGCATGGCTCGGCGGCCACCTGTCGTCGTGGATCGCGCCGGACACGAAGGGTCTGTGGCGCGCGGCCAATCTGCCGAACAACGCGTACGCCTCTTTCGGCGGCACGTTCTACGCCATTCCGGCGAAGGCGACCCAGAAGGCGATGTCGTGGGAGTTCATCAAATTCCTGACGACGCGCAAAGACACCCAGCTCGCCTCGTTCCGCTCGATCGATGCGTTCCCGGCGCTGCTCGCGGCCCAGGATGATCCGTTCTTTGCCGAGCCTGTTGCGTTCCTCGGCAATGAAAAGGCACGCCTGATCTGGCGCGACGCGGCCTCCCACATTCCGTCGATCCAGCGCAGCAAATACGACCAGGTGGCCGAGGAAGCGGTCCACTCGGCGCTCGACAAGGTGGTCGACGACAACGAGGACATCGGGACGGCGCTCAAGCAGGCGCAGGACGAGATCACGCATCGCGTCCGGCGTTGAGGAAACAGCACGGCGCTGCCCGCACCGTGCTGAAGTTTGCAATAGCGTAGCCGGCGCCGGTCGCCGGTTACGCCAGACTGGACGAACTATCGATGAGCCTTTCTCTGCCCACCCCCGAGCCGGGCGTCCGTGATGGACGCGTGAGCGATGTGCGCCCGCCGCTAACGGCGCCGCGCGGAAAATCGCTGGTCAATCCAGTGAAGATCGCACCGTACCTGTTTCTCTGTCCGTTTTTTCTGCTGTTCGCCTTGTTCATCGCTTTTCCGCTGCTGTTCTCGCTGTATCTGTCGTTCCAGAGTTGGGACGCGACCGCGGGACTCGCGAGCATGAAGTGGGTGGGCCTGTCGAACTTCGCTTTCACGCTGACCGACCCGTGGTACTGGAAATCCCTCTACAACACGGCGTCGATGGCGATTATGTCCGGCTTGCCGCAACACCTCATTGCGCTGCCGCTCGCGTTTTTCCTGCAGACCGCTTTTCGCCGCTGGCGCAATTTCGTTGTCGGTCTGTACTTTTTGCCGTTCATCACGTCGAGCGTCGCGATCGCCCTGATCTTCTCATCGCTGTACTCGACCGACTTCGGCATGATCAATCTCGCCATCGCCGCGATCGGCAAGGTGCCGGGCCTGCACTGGATCGTGCCTGCCCATCCGGTCGAATGGTTGTACAGCCCGGCCAATGTCAAACCGGCGGTGTCGCTGGTGATTTTCTGGCGCTATGTCGGCTGGAATACGGTGCTTTATCTGTCGGCACTGCAAACCATTCCGAAGGATCTGTACGAGGCCGCGAAGATCGACGGCGCTAACGGCTGGCAGCAGTTCACGCGCATCACGATCCCGCTCATCAAACCGATGATTTTCTTCGCGGTGACGCTGTCCATCATCGGCGGGCTGCAACTGTTCGAAGAGCCGTTCATCCTGCTGCCGAACGAGGGGATGGGCACGAGCCAGTCGGGCTTGACCACCGCCGTCTACATGTATCGCACGGCGTTCCACGACGGCGATTTCGGAACGGCGAGTTCGATTGCGTGGCTGCTTTTCATCACTATCGCCGCGCTGATGT
>CALFSF010000476.1 GCA_937917025.1 uncultured Paraburkholderia sp. | reverse complement strand
CCGTGAAAATTTCCGCGCCGGATCTGTGCGGCCGTTTCTCGGGCCGCGTGATTCGCGGCGTCAACGCGCGCGCGAAGACACCGGCCTGGATGGTCGAGCGCCTCGAACGCTCGGGCCAGCGCAGCATTTCCGCGCTCGTCGACATCTCGAACTACGTGATGCTCGAACTGGGCCGTCCGTCGCACGTGTTCGATCTCGACAAGATCCATGGCGGCATCGATGTGCGCTGGGGACGTCGTGGCGAATCGCTCAAGCTGCTGAACGGCAACACGGTCGAACTCGACGAAACCGTCGGCGTGATCGCCGATGAGCAGCACGTCGAAAGCCTCGCCGGCATCATGGGCGGCGACAGCACGTCGGTCACGCTCGACACCACCCACATCTATCTCGAAGCTGCGTTCTGGTGGCCGGACAGCATCCGTGGCCGCTCGCGCAAGTACAACTTCTCGACGGACGCCGGTCATCGTTTCGAGCGCGGCGTCGATTACGCGACGACGGTCGAGCACATCGAGCGCATCTCGCAGCTGATCCTCGACATCTGCGGCGCCGAGGCCGGGCCGGTCGACGATCAGATCGTCAACGTGCCGCAACGTGCGCCGGTGAAGATGCGCGTCGCGCGCGCGAACCGCCTCATCGGCGTGCAGATCGGCGCGGACGAAATCGCGCAGATTTTCACGCGCCTTGGCCTGACGTTCGAACGCGAAGGCGACACGTTCGCGGTGATGCCGCCGTCGTATCGCTTCGACATCGAAATCGAAGAAGACCTGATCGAAGAAGTCGCGCGCATTTACGGCTTCGAAAAGATTCCGGCCCGGCCGCCGGTCGCGACGAGCGAGATGCGTCGCACGAACGAAACGCAGCGCTCGATCCACGCGATCCGCCACGCGCTCGCCGCGCGCGACTACGCGGAGACGGTGAATTTCAGCTTCGTCGACGCCGAATGGGAGCAGGATTTCGCCGGCAACGACAAGCCGGTGCGTCTGCTCAATCCGATCGCGAGCCAGCTTTCGGTGATGCGCACGACGCTCTTTGGCAGCCTGATCAACGTGCTGCGTTCGAACCTGAACCGTCGCGCGGATCGCGTTCGCGTGTTCGAAGCCGGCCGCGTGTTTTTGCACGATCCGGCGATCAAGGCGGGCGAACTGGCGATCGAGGGTTTCGCGCAGCCGAAGATGCTGGGTGCGCTGGCTTACGGTTCCGCGCTCGAGGAGCAGTGGGCGGCGCCGTCGCGCGCTGTCGATTTCTTCGACGTGAAGGGCGATCTCGAGGCGCTGTTCGCGCCGGTGGTGCCGAAATTCGTGAAGGCGGAGCATCCGGCGCTGCATCCTGGGCGTAGCGCGCGCGTGGAAATCGACGGCCGGGCAGTGGGCTGGATTGGCGAACTTCATCCGCGCTGGATGCAGAAATATGATTTGCCGCATGCACCGATTCTGTTTGAAATCGAAGCGGACGCATTAATTCAGCGCGCGTTGCCGACTCCGTCGGAAGTATCGAAATTTCCGCCGGTTCGGCGTGATATTGCGGTTGTCGTCGATCAGAATATCGAGGCTCAGGCGCTGCTCGACGAGCTGCAAAAGGCCCTTTCGGACGACGCCTGCAAGAGCGTCCAGCGGGTTGCGCTTTTCGATGAATTCCGTCCAAAATCAAACACTTCCGGTGGTCTGACGACTACCGAGAAAAGCCTTGCGTTCCGTGTGACCTTGCAAGATACTGGCGGGACCCTTCAGGATGAAACGGTCGATCTGGCCATTAAAACCCTGGTGGATCGTCTGGCTCGAGTATATGGCGCACGGTTGCGCGGATAACCTTAAAACGGCTGTTTCCGCATTTACGTTTCTGGTTATCGCGCCATTTTATAGATTATGAACGAAATGAACTCGAGTGATTTCGAAGCCCTTCTTACGGCGCAGCGTAGCGCCATGATTCGCGATATTCCGACATCACCCGTCACTGCGCCGGCCGAAACGCCGACGCTCACCAAGGCTGAACTTGCCGAGTTGCTGTTCGACAATGTCGGACTCAACAAGCGAGAGGCGAAGGACATGGTCGAAGCGTTCTTCGAGGTGATTCGCGATGCGCTGGAGAGTGGCGACAGCGTGAAGCTGTCCGGGTTTGGCAACTTTCAGTTGCGCGACAAACCGCAGCGTCCCGGAAGAAATCCGAAAACGGGCGAGGCGATTCCGATCGCCGCGCGCCGCGTCGTGACGTTTCATGCAAGTCAAAAGCTGAAGGCGCTGGTTGAAAGCGGCGCTGAGGCGAGCTTCGCGCGCTCGTAGTTTTCGCGCGTTCCCTGCGCAACCACCACGGCTACCCGACGATGACAGCGACGATCGAAAAAGTCGTCTTGCCTCCGATTCCGGCGAAGCGCTACTTCACGATTGGTGAAGTCAGCGAGCTATGCGGCGTGAAACCGCATGTGCTGCGATATTGGGAACAGGAGTTCACGCAGTTGCGGCCGGTGAAGCGACGCGGTAACCGTCGCTACTATCAGCATCATGAAGTGCTGCTGATTCGCAGGATTCGCGAGTTGCTGTACGAGCAGGGGTTCACGATCAACGGCGCGCGCAATCGTCTCGATTCGCACGGCGGTCACGGCGGCCCTGCGGCGATCGAAGAGGTTGAAGAGCCGGTGGCGCAGTCTGATGCGACATCGTCGAACGTCGATGTCGACCAGTTGCGCAAGGAACTGCTGCATGTGCTCGATGTGCTGAGCCATTGATTCCGTCTGCGGGTCAATCGCGGAGCGTGCGTGGTTTGTTGAACCCGGCGGTTCTAATCAGGCGAAGGCTCTGTTATACTTTTATGCTGTTCGGGGCGTAGCGCAGCCTGGTAGCGTACCTGCATGGGGTGCAGGTGGTCGGAGGTTCAAATCCTCTCGCCCCGACCAAAGAAATCAAAGGCCTTACAAGCAATGCTTGTAAGGCCTTTTTCGTTCGACCTCTACCCCCACCGAAGTTCTGCGGCCGCTGGGGCCTCCTCCAGAATTTCGCTGGTCCAGCGGCTCGTGCATTGAACGGACGGACGTCGGACCGATACCGTACAGACACGCCAGCGTCTCGCGTGAGAAGCTTTTGATATCTCGCATACG
>CALFSF010000475.1 GCA_937917025.1 uncultured Paraburkholderia sp. | reverse complement strand
GCGTGCGCGGCGCGCCCTCGGTGGCGACGCACGTGCTCGACATGAACGACCACGTGCAGCACGCCGCGATGCTGAAGGCCTGCCAGGCCGCGCTCGGACGGATCGACATCGTGCTGATCGCGCACGGCACGCTGTCCGACCAGGCGCAGTGCGAGCGCGACGTGGAAGCGGCAATGCGGGAACTTTCGACCAACGCGATGTCGACGATCGCGCTGCTGACGTTGCTGGCGGGTGTGTTCGAAAGCCAGAAAAGCGGCACGATCGCCGTGATTTCGTCGGTGGCGGGGGACCGCGGCCGGCCGTCGAATTACGTGTACGGGGCCGCGAAGGCCGCGGTGGGTACCTTCTGCGAAGGGCTGCGCGCGCGGCTCTTCAAATCCGGTGTGCGCGTGCTGACGATCAAGCCGGGTTTCGTCGACACGCCGATGACAGCCGGGCTGTCGTTGCCCGGGCCGCTCGTCGCCTCGCCGGACCGCGTGGCGACCGATATCGTGCGGGCGATCGAGCGCGGCCGGGACGCGCTCTACACCCCGTGGTTCTGGAGCGCGATCATGCTGATCATCCGCTCGCTGCCGGAGTTCGTGTTCAAGCGGGTTTCGCTGTGAGCGCGGCCTTGCATGCGGCTTCGTGGGCGCTCCCGTGTACGTTGAATGACCCGGCGAGGCAGGCGAGCGCCGGGTCTCGGGCCACGCGGAGGCCAGCATGAACAGTCCCACCCTCGATGCACCGCTGGGCCGCTCGCGTCTCGTCGTCTGGTATGCGATTTTCGCGGCGATCTCGATTGGCGCGAATCTCGGCAGCCAGAAGCTCGCGTTCTGGCTCTATCACGGCGGCTTCGCGGTGCCGCTGTCCGTCTGCGTCGGCACGGGCGTGGGCCTCGTCGTCAAATACCTGCTCGACAAGGCGTGGATCTTTCGCTACGCGCATCGCAGCGTCGCGCACGGCATCCAGACGTTCGCGATGTACGTCGCGATGGGGCTCGGCACGACGCTGGTTTTCTGGGCGGTGGAGTTCGGCGCCGACGCGATTTTCCACACCGAGCCCGCGCGGCTCACCGGCGGCGCCATCGGCCTCGTGCTCGGCTATCTCGCCAAATATCACCTCGACAAACGCTTCGTTTTCGCGTGATCCGGAGTGCGCTGGCGCACAGAGCGCCGCGCGCCGCGCCTTTAGGATTCAGGCAGTAACGTGCGATACCGCGAGCGGCGCGCGCGTTACACCGAGAGCCGCTTTCCTGTGCGCGTTGTCCGCCCTGTTCGGGCGCGGCGCTGGCGTCGCGGCGACATCCGGCTCATTGCGAAACGACGCTGCGGCGGCGAGGTGTGACATGACAAGCGCGACGATCCCGCTGTGTGTGGATCTGGACGGCACGCTCACGCGAACCGACTTCCTGCTCGAAAGCTTCCTCGTGCTGCTGAAGCAGAATCCGCTTGCGCTCTTTCTGTGCATCGGCTGGGCGCTGCGCGGCAAGGCGCATCTGAAGGAACAGATCGCAAAACGCGTGACGATCGACGTCGGCGTGCTGCCGTATAACACGCAGCTCGTCGACTATCTGCGCGACGAGCATTCCGCGGGCCGCACGCTTTATCTGTGCACCGCGTCGAACCAGCGTTTCGCGAGCCAGGTCGCGGATCATTTCGGGCTTTTTCAGGGCGTGCTCGCGAGTACCGCGGATCACAACCTGATGGGCCGCAACAAGGCCGATGCGCTCGTCGAACAGTTCGGCGACCACGGTTTCGACTACTGCGGCGACGCGCTCGCGGACGTGCCCGTGTGGCGCAGGGCACGGCAGGCGATCGTGGTCGGCGACAAGCACATGGCCGCCGCGGCCCGCAAGGTCAACCAGGCGATCATCTTCTTCGAGCGCAAGCGCCGGATCATCCCGCTTGCGCTCAAGGAAATGCGCGTGCATCAGTGGGTCAAGAACGTGCTGATCTTCGTGCCGCTGCTGACGGCCCACAAGTTCACCGACGTGAGCGCGATCATCGCCGCGTGCGTGGCCTTTGCGTCGTTCAATCTGTGCGCGTCGTCGGTTTATCTGCTCAACGACATGCTCGATCTCGACGCCGATCGCCGGCATGCGCGCAAGCGCAGCCGGCCGTTCGCGTCGGGGAACCTGCCGCTGTCGTTCGGGATCGCGATGACGATCATGCTGCTGGTCGCGGGCGCGAGTCTCGCGGCACTGCTGCCGTGGCAGTTCGGCGTCGTGCTGGCCGGCTATCTCGCCGTGACCGTCGCGTATTCGTTCAGCCTGAAGCGCATGGCGTTGATCGACGTGTTCACGCTCGCGTGCCTTTATACCGTGCGCGTGATCGCGGGCGGCGCGGCGAACGATATCGCGCTGTCGTACTGGCTGATTCTCTTTTGCGTGCCGATCTTCCTGAGCCTTGCAATGGTCAAGCGCTACGTGGAACTCGAAGGCATCCTGCGTCTCGGCAAGATGGAAGCGGCGGGGCGCGGCTACATCACGCAGGACATGTCGATCCTGCGTTCGTTCGGCACGTCGTCGGCGTATCTGGCGGTGCTCGTGCTGGCGCTTTATCTGAACTCGCCGGAACTCAAACTGCTGTACCGTCATCACC
>CALFSF010000474.1 GCA_937917025.1 uncultured Paraburkholderia sp. | reverse complement strand
CGCATCATCCACGCAACGCCGTTTGGGACGGGACCATGGCAGAAAACGATCCGACGCTATCGATTGCTCCGCAACAATTCTCCACCGACGTCATGCTCGAAAAATACGCCAAGGGCGACGAGCAGACGGTCGACGACGTCTACCGGCGCGTCGCGCGCGGCGTGGCGATGGCGGAGCCGGAAGCGCTGCGGCCGCAGATCGAGGCCCGTTTCGTCGACAACCTGCTGCACGGCGCGCTCGGTGCCGGCCGCATCATGAGCGCGGCCGGCAGCGGCCTCGCGGCCACGCTGATCAACTGCTTCGTGCAGCCGGTCGGCGATTCGATCCAGGGCGTCGACGACGAAGGCCTGCCCGGCATCTACGTCGCGCTGTTGCAGGCCGCCGAAACCATGCGGCGCGGCGGCGGCGTCGGCTACAACTTCTCGGCGATCCGTCCGCGCGGCGCGCGCGTTCACACCACCAGTTCCTCGGCCTCCGGCCCATGCAGCTATATGGATGTGTTCGATGCGTCGTGCCGCACCGTCGAGAGCGCCGGTTCGCGGCGCGGCGCGCAGATGGCCGTGCTCGACTGCGATCACCCCGACCTCATCGAATTCATCGAAGCCAAGCATTCGAAGGGACGCTGGAACAACTTCAACGTGTCGGTCGCCGTGACGGACGCGTTCATGCGCGCGGTCGAAGCCGACGCGCCGTGGCAACTCGTGCATCGCGCGGCGCCTTCGCCCGCGATGCGCGCGGCGGGCGACCTGCGCCAGCGCGACGACGGCTACTGGGTCTACGCCGAGCAACCCGCGCGCGCGATCTGGGACAAGATCATGCGCTCGACGTACGACGTCGCGGAACCCGGCGTCGTGTTCGTCTCGCGCATGAACGAGGACAACAACCTGCGCGCGATCGAAACGATCCGCGCCACCAATCCGTGCGGCGAGCAGCCGCTGCCGGCGTACGGCTGCTGCAACCTGGGGCCGCTCAATCTCACGCGTTTCGTCGTCGATCCGTTTGCGCAGATGCACGGCGGCACGCCTGCGTTCGACTGGGAGGCGCTCGCGCAGCGCACGCGCACGCAGGTGCGTTTTCTCGACGACGTGCTCGACGTCACGCTCTGGCCGCTCGACGAGCAGCGCGACGAGGCCGCGGCGAAGCGGCGTATCGGCGTCGGCCTGACGGGTCTCGGCGACACGCTCGTGATGCTCGGCCTGCGTTACGACGCGCAGGAAGGGCGCGATTTCGCGGCCCGCGTCGCGCGGCTGATGCGCGACGAGGCGTATCGCGCGTCGGTCGAGCTCGCGCGCGAGCGCGGCGCGTTTCCGCTCTTCGACGCGGCGCGCTATCTGGAAGACGGCACGTTCGCGTCGCGGCTACCCGACGATATCAAGGACGCGATCCGCCGTCACGGCATCCGCAACAGCCACCTGCTTTCGATCGCGCCGACCGGCACGGTCAGCCTCGCGTTCGCGGACAACGCGTCGAACGGCATCGAGCCCGCGTTCTCGTGGACTTATACGCGCATGAAGATCATGTCCGACGGCAGCCGTCAGCAGTTCGCGGTCGAAGATCACGCGTGGCGTCTCTATCGCGAACTCGGCGGCGACGTCAGCGCGCTGCCCGACTATTTCGTCAGCGCGCTGGAGATGTCCGCGCGCGACCATCTCGACATGATGGCGGCCGTGCAGCCGTTCGTCGATACGTCGATTTCGAAGACGGTGAACGTGCCCGCCGATTATCCGTTCGAGGATTTCGAAAGCCTTTATTTCGATGCGTGGAAAAGCGGGCTGAAAGGGCTCGCCACGTATCGTCCGAACGAAACGCTCGGCGCCGTGCTGAGCGTCGAGCCCGTCGCGGCGAGCGCGGCGGACGACGTATCCGGCGCGGCGGATCTCGACCCGTTGCGCGTCACGCTCGATCATCGTCCGAGGGGCGAGTTGCCCGCGATCATCGAAAAGGTCGAATACCTGACTCAGATCGGCAAGAAGTCGCTGTACGTGGCGGTGTCGTTCATCGAGGTCACGGGGCGCATTGCCGGCGAGGACGTCACCATCGAGCGGCCGATCGAAATCTTCATCCCGGCTGGCCAGCGCGACGAATCGCAGCAATGGATCACGGCCACGATGCGTTCGCTGTCGCTTGCGGCGCGCGGCGGATTCATCGCGCGCAATCTGCAGGACATGCGCAAGGTCTCGTGGGATCGCGGCCAGGTGCGGCTCGGTGAGGTGCAGCGTCCCGACGGGCATCGGTCACCGCGCTGGCACGATTCGGAAGTCGCGGCGCTCGGCTACGCGATCCAGCAGATCCTGCACCGTCGCGGTTTTCTCGACGCGGAAGGCAACCAGGTGCCGTCGCGCCTCCTCGCACGGCTGCCGCGCGGGAAGATGGTCGACACCACGCATGCGGCGACGGCGAATGCGAATACGCCGCGCAGCAGGGCCGCTGACGATGGCGGCACGGCAGCCAGCGCATCCCCATCCGCGCCGGCCATGCTCGGCAGCAAGTGCGACTACTGCGGCGCGAACGCCGTCATCAGAAAGGACGGCTGCGATTTTTGCACCGCCTGCGGGGAAATCGGCGCGTGCGGGTAAGGGGATTTTTCGGCGGATCTCGCGGGGAATGGCGGTTTTCCCACAGACTGGATTGACCGGACACTGTCATCCTGCCCTCCTGGGAGTGCTGTGTTGGGAGATCGCCATGTCGGTATATGTAGATGAAGCGTTCCGGCCTTGGGTGACGGAGTCCGCAACGGTCGCCTTTCGTGTGTGTTTTGACGATCGCGCACAGGTTTTCGAAGTGAGCGCCGAAGCATTGATGAGTTATTGCGGCGCCGCGAGCAGGCGGCGCACCGACCTGCTCGTCGCGTTCGAAGACGCGCTGCACGAAATTCTCAAAGTCGCGGAATACAGAAAGTCCTTCCAGCCTGCGGCGCCGGTCAGGCTGGACGTGGACGAATTCAGGACCGTTCTGCACTGATCGATACACGCAGGCAGCTTCGCGACTGGGTTCGCCAGACCCAGTCGCTTTCGTGTTGCCCGTTTTGCTCGTTTACGATACATTTTGCTCAATTGTGAGTGATTCATCGATCAGCAAAAAGAGGCAAGACGGAGCAAACACATGCAGCGAACACGGCAAGATGCGATCGAAGGGCTTCTTCCGGACGAGCGGGAGCGGCTGATTCTGGCGCGGCTTCAGGCGCAGGGCCGGGTGCTTGCCGCCGAACTCGCGGCCGAACTGCAGACCTCGGAGCACACCGTGCGCCGCCATCTGCGCGATCTCGCCGGCGCGGGTCACTGCAAGCGGGTCTATGGCGGCGCCATCCTGATCTCGCCGGCGGGCGTCGCCGCGTCGGTCCGGATGCGCGAAGGCATCGATCGCAAGGCGCGCCTCGCGCGGGTCGCGGCGTCGATCGTCCGGCCGAAGCAGATTATTTTTCTCGACGCGGGTTCGACCAACGTCGCGATCGCGGAGGCGTTGCCGGACAACGCGGATCTGACCGTCATCACCAACTCGCCGCAAGCTTGCATGTGCATGCAGGAGCGGCCGGGCTTCGACGTGATTCTCATTGGGGGGCGCGTCGGCCAGCGCACCGCGGGCGCGACCGGCGCGACCGCCCTGCTCCAGATCCAGCAGATTCGCGCCGACCTGTGTTTTCTCGGCGCCTGCGCGCTCGACCCGACCGAAGGCATCTCGGCCTTCGACGCCGAGGAGGCCGAACTCAAACGGGCGATCGTGAAAGCGAGCGGCCAGGTCGCGATCGCGTCGACCTCGGAAAAGCTGATGACGGCCGCGCCGTATGTCGTCGCGCCCGCATCCGCGGTCGACATCCTGATCGTCGAAGCGGATCTTCCGGCCGCGCGTCTGGCGAGTCTCCAGGCGGCTTTCGATACCGTGATGGTGGCCGCATGATGAAACCCGTCAACGAACGTATCGCGACGCTGGCGGTGTTTCTCGCCAACGGCTTCGGGATTGGCGCGTGGGCCGTCGAAGTCCCGCGCATCAAGGAGAGTCTCGCACTCGGCGACGCCGCGCTCGGCATTGCGCTCTTCGCGTTCGCGCTCGGCGCGATCGTCGCGATGCCGCTCGCCGGCCGGCTCGCGCCGCGCCTCGGCAGCGGCCGCGCGACCGCCCTGCTCGGCGCCGCGTTTGTCGTCGCGCTGCCGCTTCCGGCGCTCATGCCCAATCTCGTGGCGCTGTGCTTCGTGCTCCTCGTGCTGGGCGCGGCGAACGGCGCGCTCGATGTGTCGATGAACGGACACGCCAGTTCGATCGAGACGCAATGGAACGCGCCGATCATGTCCTCGTTTCATGCGGCGTGGAGCGCGGGCGGTCTCATCGGCGCGGCGACGGGCGGAATGCTCCAGAAGGCGGGCGTCGGCGTCGTGGGCGGTCTTGCGCTGCCCGACCTGTTCATCGGCGCGCTCGTGCTGGGCGCCGCCGTGTTCGCGCTGCGCGACGTCGGAGCGCGTGCGCGTGCGCCCGCCGGCGGATTCGCGTTGCCCGGCGCGGGTGTCATGAAGCTCGCCGCGTTGGCGTTCCTGTGCATGATGATCGAGGGCGCGGTGGCCGACTGGAGCGCCGTGTTCCTGCGCTCGACGCTCGCTGGAGAGGCCAGCACGGCCGCGCTCGGCTATTCCGCGTTCGCCTTGTCGATGGCGGCCTGCCGGGTGATCGGCGACGTGTCGGTTCACCGCTTCGGGCCAGCGAGAGTAGTCGCGACAGGCGGTCTGATCGCGGCAGCCGGGCTCGCGCTGGTGCTGGGCATGCCGACCATCCTGACCGCGTGCGCCGGCTTCGCGATGGTCGGCGTGGGGCTCGCCAACATCGTCCCGGTTATTTTCAGCGCGGCAGGACGCTCGACGCCGACCCCGGCCGTCGGCGTATCGATGGCGGCCACGACAGGTTACGCGGGCTTTCTGGTCGGGCCGCCGCTGATCGGCTTCGGCGCGGGCATGTTCGGCCTGCGGCTCGCGCTCGGCGTGCTCGTGATCGCCGCGCTGGTGGTCTGCTTCGTCGGCGGTCGGGCCGTCGGTGGCACGCGGATCGCGACCGCTGCCGCGGGAAACGAAGTCTAACGCACGCGTGCCGGGCACCGGGCATCGGGCCCCCGGCGCGGGCAGCGCGGCCTCCGGAAGAGCGCATCGGGGCTCGACGGCAGCCGGCTTGCGACCGGCCGGCGCGTCGCGATCTGACAGAACTCCCGACAAAATCCCCGGCGGGAAGGAGAAGGCCGGATTGACGGCGGAATTATCCCAGGTCATCTTTCTGTCGCCGGGATGTAAGACTCGCCCGGCAGAATCCCGCACATAACCAGAAAATGCGCAAAACGGGGTATGAGGGTGATCATTAAACACAGGGTGCTGTTTCTCTGTCGGGACAATGCGTCCCGCAGCATCATGGCGGAGGCACTGCTACGCGAACTGGCAGGCGACCGGTTCGACGCGTTCAGCGCGGGCGCAACGCCTGCCGCGCGGGTGCATGCGCTCGCCATCGCACAACTGCGGCCGGGCGTGTCCGACCTGGCCATCCTCAGCCCCAAAAGCTGGCACGAATTCACGGGCGACTGGGCGCCAAGGATGGACCTTGTCATCGCGATGGACGATTGCGTCGACGGATTCCACGCGCCGGCGTTCCCGGGTACACCGCGCTCGATCCGCTGGAATTTCGCCGATCCGCTCGCGCAGGACATGACGGAAGCCGGACGCTCACGCGCTTTCGAAAAAGTGTTCTGGCAGATCGTGCGCCGCGTCAGTGTGTTCATGACGTCGCCGCTCGACGCGGTGCCGACGTCCGACCTTGCGACGACCGTCGCGCCGGTGCCCTGCGCAACCGTCACCGCGCGGCATAAAGAAGCCAGATCAGCGAACGCGCACGACCTGTGCGCCTTGAGCGCAGACATCCGGTCTGAATCCGGGGAAACGCCGGGCAGTCGCAGCCCGGCCCGGATCGGGCTTGCCAGAGTGGGAATGGCTTAACTGGCCGCGTCGTACGCCCAGCTCCCCTCGACATCGATCTGCGTCTTGACGGAGTTCGCCAAAAAGCACGCTTCGTGTGCGGCGTGATGCAACTGATGCAGCGCGTCGTCGGTCGGCATTTTTTCGCCGGTAAACGTGACGAGCGGTTTCAGCACCACGCGCGTGACGACTTCCTTGCCTTCGTCGTTTTTCGCCATCGCACCTTCCGCTTCATCGCGATACGCCGCGACCGCATAGCCCTGTTGTGCCGCGATCGACAGAAACCACAGCATGTGACAGCTCGACAGCGCAGCCACATAAGCCGCTTCCGGATCGACCGCTGCGGGATCCGAAAACGGCACGCGCACGACATGCGGCGAACTCGACGCAGCGACGACCGCCCCGCCGTCGAACGTCCAGCGATGCGCGCGGCTATAGCGATTGTCGGTAAATTTGCTGCCGTTACCGTTCCATTCCACGACTGCTGTATGCAATGCCATGTGCAAAATCTCCAGGCTCAAAAACCAGAGCGACGAAAACGGTCAGATCGGCGTAAGCACCGGTTCGCCCGCGAAATGGCGCGTGGCGTTGTCAATGAAATTGCGCACGGTCGCCGCGACCGATTCCGGCGAAGTCCCGCCGACGTGCGGCGTCAGCACGACGTTCGGCAACGCGATCAGCGCTTCTGGCGGATGCGGCTCGCTTTCATAGACGTCGAGCCCGGCGCCGGCAATCGCGCCCGCCTTCAACGCCGCCGCGAGCGCGGCCGTATCGACCACGCTTCCGCGCGACACGTTGACAAGAAAACCCGCTGGCCCAAGCGCGTCGAGCACGGCCCTGTCGATCAGGTGGCGCGTCGGCGCGCCGCCTGGCGTCGTCACGACGAGGTAATCGCTCCATTGCGCAAGCGACAGTACGCTATCGAAGTAACGGCTCGCCGCGCCTTCACGCGGCTTGCGATTGTGATAACCGGTTTCGAGATCGAAGCCCGCCGCGCGCCGCGCGACCTTCTCACCGATGTTGCCGAGGCCCACGATGCCAAGCCGCTTGCCGGACACGGCCGGACGCATCGGCAACGCGTCGCGCCATACGCCCTCGCGGGTGGCGCGATCGCGCTGCGGCACATCGCGCACGACCGCCAGCAGCAGCGCGAACGCGTGATCGGCCACGCAGCTGTCGTTGGCGCCCGCGCCGTTCACCGTCACGATGCCGCGTGCGCGCGCATGATCGAGCGCGATGTTTTCGTATCCGGCGCCCAGCGCGCTGACGAATTCGAGTTGCACGAGCCGATCGATTTCGTCAGCGGTTAGCCCCGTCGTGCCATTGGTCAGCACAGCCCGGATCGCGTCGCCGTGACGGGCGATCGCCTCGGTGCGCTGCGTCGGTGTGGGGGCGTGGATGAGATCGAACGATGCGGAGATATCCGCGAGACTGTCCTCGTCGAGAGGAATCAGGACCAACAAGGAAGGCTTCATAACCTGGCGGGAATTCTGGTTGGAAAACGCTGGTTGGGAAAGCTGCGGCAGTCGGAGTATACCCGCGTCAGTGCGTACCGGCAGGCGGGTCTTTCGCCGCAGAACGGCAGAACGGAATCTGCGCGTGCCGGCTAATGCGGTTGACAGGGGCTTGATATGGTAATGCAATCGCATTACCATATGGCACACCGAATCTCCCTCAAGGGAAATGCCATGGCCGCCATCCTTGAAACCGAATCAACGCTCACTGACCGTTACCAGACAACGGTGCCGGAAGCCGTTCGCCAGGTCTTGGGGCTTGGCAAGCGGGACCGGATTCACTACACCATCAGGGCAGACGGCGAGGTCGTACTGTCCCGGTCGAGTTCCTCCGACGACAGCAACGAAGATCCTGTCCTCGAACAGTTCCTGGGTTTCCTCGCGCGAGACATTGCCGGTCATCCCGCCCGGCTCCGTACTATTGATGCGGCTCTTGTGGAGCGCATCCAGTCGCTCGTCGACGGTACGGAAATCGATCTCGATGCGCCGCTGTCGCCGGAAGATGAGGAATGAGCCAGGGTCAGCCGGTCCCGCTCGTGATCAACGGCTGGGCGATCTTTGGTCACCCGCTCTTTCTGGATCAGATCGAGGCGCTCGTCCAGCGTGTCGAACAGCTCAGGCAGAAGTATCCCGACAGCTTCAGGCAGAAAACCGCCGCCAAACGCCTGGCGGCCATTACAAAGCTGGCGTTCGACATCATTCCGCAGAATCCCGCCCGGGCAGAATACCGGCAGGGCGGCACGCTCGGCGAAAAGCACAAGCACTGGTTTCGCGCGAAGTTTTTCCAGCAGTACCGGCTGTTCTTCCGTTATCACGTTCAAAGCAAGGTCATTGTCTATGCGTGGGTGAACGATGAAGACACCCGGCGGGCCTACGAGAGCGACGATGATGCCTATAAGGTCTTTCGCCGGATGCTCGAGCGCGGCCACCCGCCAGACGATTGGGCGCGACTCCTGTCCGAGGGACAGAAAGCGTCTTCGCGTCTGCAACAGGTCGCAGGCCAAAGTGCCGGAAAGCGTTGAAGACTAAAGGCCAGTCTGCGCGGTGTGCAGACATCGCGCTGATTCATGACGGAACCCCTTCTCGAGGTGCATCACGCGCGCTGCGCGATGACATGCATGGCGTCCGGCAAGCAACGACGACATCGCATCCAGCAAGACGGAAACACGCAAGGCATGGTCCGTGCTGCCCCGACTATCGTCGAGCCCGAAGTGGAGGATGCCGTGGACCACACGAAACACGTCGCCGGATGCGCGGTCTGCACGGCCTGCGGCACGCAGTATCCGCCGTCGCCCGCACCACCGCCACGTTGCGATATCTGCTGCGACGCACGGCAGTTCGTACCCCGCCAGGGTCAGACATGGACCGATCTGCCCGCGCTGCGTGGCGGCCACGCCAACGCTTTCAGGCGCTTGCGGGCAGGCTTGTACGAGATTCGCACCCAGCCGGCGTTCGCGATCGGACAGCGGGCGCTGCTCGTCGTCACGGCGGCGGGCAATGTGTTGTGGGACTGCATTGCGCTGCTCGACGACGCGACCGTCGATATCGTCAACGCGCTCGGTGGACTGCGCGCCGTGGCGATTTCGCATCCGCACTACTACACGACGATGGTCGAATGGGCGCGGGCTTTCGGGTGTCCGGTATGGCTGCACGAGGCCGACCGGCAGTGGGTCGTACGCGACGACCCCGCGCTGCGTTTCTGGTCCGGCGAACGCATCGCGCTGAATGCCGGCACGACGCTGCTGCGCGTGGGCGGTCATTTCCCGGGCGCGACCGTCATGCACTGGGCGGACGGCACGGGCGTGCTGCTGTCCAGCGACGTCCTTCAGGTGACGCCGGATCGCTCGCACGTTTCCTTCATGTATAGCTACCCTAACTATCTGCCGCTGCCGGCAGGCACGGTCAGAGCGATTGGACTCGCGCTCGAAGGCGATGCCTATGACGCGATCTACGGCAGCTTTGCTGACGCGCAGATCGAGCACGACGCGAAGCCGGCGGTCGCGCGCTCGATCGCACGTTACCTCGCGCTGCTGGACGGCAGTTTCGAGTAGGCCCAACTCACGCAACTCACGCGACTCACGGCTCAGGGTTCCGCAAGTCGGCATCGACGAGTGCTGCGCCGAGCTTCTCGGCCGCTTCCCGGGCCGCCTGCGCGACTGGAAACGGTCCGATGACGGGCGCGCCGTCGAATGGATAAATGAGCTTCGCGTCCGCCACGCGTACGACCTTCAGATCGCCCGTGTATTGCCCCGACGCGGTCCGCCGGTAGGTTGAATAGATCCGGTAACCGGCATCCGCAGGACCGGCGCCGACGCCTTCCCTGCTCGCCGGTCCATCGCGAAAACGAAGCTTTGGTCGAGACATATCGATCACACCCCTGGAATGCGCGGAGCCGCGATCCGCCTGAAGCAACGCCGCTCGACACGAAGCGTCACGCCAGAGGGCATCACCGCTCTGCCTTTATTGCGACGGTTCAGCGTCCGGTTTTTCTTCCCACTGCCGCACCGGGGACGTCGCCTGCGCGTTACCCTCGCCCGTGGCAGACGCACCGGTATCGACGCCGGATGCCATGCGCAGATATGCCGCCGCCAGCCGGCGCAATTCTTCCTCCGTTGCATCCTCGATGCCGATCATGTGATTGTCAGCCTGCCGGTGCGAGGAAATCAGTTCATTGAGCTTCAGGTGCAGCGCCACGCTATCCTTGTTCTGGCTTTGCTGGATCAGGAAAACCATCAGGAACGTCACGATCGTGGTGCCGGTATTGATGACGAGTTGCCAGCCGTCCGAGTAGTGAAAAACCGGCCCTGTCACGACCCATATCACGATCGTGATCACCGCCCCGCCAAAGGCGATCGGTGAACCCGCCCACCGCGTGACGGCGCTCGCAAACGCGTCGAACAGACGCGTGACCCGATGTTCCGTCGCGTAAGCCGGACTGGAGGTGTCTGGAACCGTAGCGAGCCCATCGGTGGAATTCTGCTGTTTCATGGCTGGCTCCTGAGAAAGATATCTGGACGTGTACCCGTCGCGCCGGACAGGCCGGCACACTGCAGGTTTCGCGCATCAAGCATCACTATGGCTGACGGTGCCAGACGCGCCGTCAGCACCCCGGCGTTATTCGCTCGCCTGGCCTGACCCGAGGTCCGCTCCCGTCGTCGGGTCGAGCGTGGTATCGGAAGCGGTGCGCGACGCCATGGCCTGCAACACCTTGATATCCGGCTTGCCGAGCTTGACGGTGGCGAGTCCGTCGCCGCCATCCACTGCGGGAGCCGGCTTTTCGACAAACTCCCATTCCGGTCCCTCGTTCCACGGACCACGGGTCGGCTCACCGCCCTGGGACATCTTGTAATAGACGCTCGCGAATTGCGGAACGCCCGGACGCTTGCCTTGGGGGAAATTCGGCTGGATCGAGTGCAACGCTTTCTCGAATGATTTCTGATGCGATATCTCCCGCGTCATCAGGAACCCGAGCGCTTCCTGAATGCCGGGATCGCTCGTGATGTTCATCAGGCGTTCATACACGATCTTCGCGCGGGCTTCGGCGGCGATGTTGGAGCGCAGATCGGCGGTCGGCTCGCCGATCGTGTCGATGTACGCGGCCGTCCACGGCGCGCCGGCCGAGTTCGTCAACGCCGGGCCGCCGCCGTACAGCAGCGACGTGATGTGCGAATCGTTGCCGCCGCCTGTCATCGACCGGTACAGTTCCGCCGCTTCCTCCACGCCCTCGGCCAGTTGACCTTTGGCGCCCTTGTTCAGCATCGCGACAATCGATCCGACGATTTCGAGGTGACTGAGTTCTTCGGTCGCGATGTCAAACAGCATGTCTTTTCTGCCGGGGTCGTCTTCGCCGACGGCCTGCGTGAAATACCGGCACGCGGCGGCGAGCTCGCCCTGCGGACCTCCGAACTGCTCCAGCAGAAGATTCGCGAGCCCCGGATTCGGTTCGGCGACGCGCACGGTGTACTGCAAACGGTTGTTGTGAATGAACATGATTTCCTCGATACGGTTGGAGAAATGCGCGGGACGAACTCCTTGCCAGAACCATCTCCGAAACGCCGGGCGGCAGTGATGGACAGGAAAGCTGACCGTCG
>CALFSF010000473.1 GCA_937917025.1 uncultured Paraburkholderia sp. | reverse complement strand
CGCCGAAATACGGGCAGGACGTGCAGAAGCGGCTCGGGCGCATGCCCGAGGTGCAACTGCTGTGCGCGGTCAGCGGCGAGTTCGATTATGTCGCGTGGCTGCGGGCCGGTTCGCCGGACCGGCTCAACGATCTGCTCGACCAGATCGGCGGCCTCGAAGGCGTCGAGCGCACGACGACCTCGATCATCCTCGCGCGCAAGATCGACCGCGGCACGGAAGGCGGCTAGCGCTCCGCATGCGTGGTGGTTATGCTGATTTCGTCGAATTGAATTATTTTTTCGTCATTTAGACGAACGCGAACGTCATAACGCAGCATTTTGCGTCTGTCATTCGTACGCACGTCTCCATAAACTGTGTAGCAAGGGTTCGGCGCATCGCGTGCTGGTTCAGTTGCAGCGCGCCTTGACCACCATCGATCACCGGCACGGCTCACACACAGAACAAGGAGACGCACATGAAAGTTGCCATCGTTGGCGCAGGTCTTATCGGTCACACCATCGCCCATATGCTGCGCGAAACCGGCGACTACGAAGTCGCCGCATTCGACCGCGACCAGCACGCGCTCGACAAGCTCGCCGCGCAGGGCATCCCGACCCATCGCGTCGATTCCGGCGACGCCGCCGCACTGCGCGCGGCCGTGCAGGGCTTCGACGCGCTCGTCAACGCGCTGCCGTACTACCTCGCGGTGAACGTCGCGGCTGCGGCGAAGGGCGCGGGCCTCCACTATTTCGACCTGACCGAGGACGTGCGCGCGACGCACGCGATCCGCGCGATCGCCGACGATGCCGAACACGCGTTCATGCCGCAATGTGGCCTCGCGCCGGGCTTTATCGGCATCGCCGCGCACGAGCTGGCAAACCGCTTCACGGAAATCCGCGACGTCAAGATGCGCGTCGGCGCGCTGCCCGAGTTTCCGACCAACGCGCTGAAGTACAACCTGACGTGGAGCGTGGACGGCCTCATCAACGAGTATTGCCAGCCGTGTGAAGCGATTCGCGACTCTCGTACGCAATGGGTGCAGCCGCTCGAAGGTCTCGAGCATTTCTCGCTCGACGGCACCGAATACGAGGCGTTCAACACGTCCGGCGGCCTCGGCACGCTGTGCGAAACGCTATCAGGGCGCGTCGAGACGCTCGACTACAAGTCGGTGCGTTATCCGGGACATCGCGACCTGATGCAGTTTCTGCTCGAAGACCTGCGTCTTGCGACCGACCGCGACACGCTGAAGTCGATCATGCGCCGTTCGGTGCCCGCGACGGCGCAGGACGTCGTGCTGATCTTCATCACCGTGACGGGCACGCGCGACGGCCAGCTGGTGCAGGAAGTCTTCACGCGCAAGATCTTCGCGAAGACGGTCTGCGGCGTGCCGATGAGCGCGATCCAGATCACGACGGCCGGCGCGATGTGCGCGGTGCTCGACCTGTTCCGCGAAAAGAAGCTGCCGCAAAAGGGCTTTGTGCGCCAGGAGCAGGTGTTGCTGCAGGATTTTCTCGGCAACCGCTTCGGGCAGCTCTACGAGGGCCACGCGCTGCGCGAATCGACGGCAACCGTCTAGACCGGCGACCCACGCAGTGCCGCGTGCCGGCCGCTGATGCAGTTCAGGCGGGCACGGGCGGCAGGATGACATCCGGCCCGTCGTCCTGCGAAGGCGAAGGACCGCCGACGATGCGCGCGAGCAGCGCGTCGTAGTCGGCGGGATGCGGCGCGGTGTTGTCGAACATCAGCAGTTCCCGGCTAAGTTCGGCATTCGGCACGAACCGGCGTTGCCGGTACTCGTCCCAGTGCGCGAGCTTGTACGCATCGTTCGGATTGTTCCGCGCGACGATGCGCCGATGCGCTGTCTCTTCCGACGTATGGATCCACACGACGCGAATCTCGACGTCGTCCGCCACGCCGAGCCACGCGCGGTCGAACAGAAGCCGGGCGCGAATCTCGCGCGACAGCGGCCCGATCACGAGCGCGCTGATTCCCTGCTCCAGATTTTCGCGCGCGGTATCGATGAGCCCCCGGTACTCGGGGTCGCGCAGATGTTGCAGGAAAAGCGGACTGTCGCGGTCGTTCGGGTCCCCGGTCAGCGCGCCGATCGCGGCTGCGCTATACGCGCCGTAAAGCGTGTCCTTGTCGAGCAGGCAGAAGGCCGTGCCCGTGGCGTGCGCGAGCGGCCGGATCAGGCGTTTCGCGAGCGTCGTCTTGCCCGTGCCCGCGTGGCCGCAGAAAAAAACCAGATGGGTCACAAACGCGTGTCCCTGCCGGCCGCGTCGCTACTGTCACTGCCGCTGCAACCGGCGAACAGGCCGTTCGCCTCCAGCCACATCACGTTGACGATCCCAAACCTCATTGCAGTCTCCCTGGTGCATGGCTGCCGACGCGCGACGCGTCCGGCAGCCATCAGCCGATCATGACCAGGAAGCGGGGAGCGCGCAAGAGGGCCGAACGCCCGTGCGCCCGCGACGGGGTCGCCCGGGTTGCCTGAAGCACATGCCCCGCAGGTATCATGGACGTCGATCGAACGGCGCAGGGCAGGCGCCGCACACAGGGTCGTTTGCGCTGACCTGACCACGAAACGAAACGAGGGGAGACCGACATGCCGTTGCGTTTGCCGGTTGCATGGAAGTTCGCCGTGAGCGCCATGCTCGTGGCATGCGCGACCGCGCTGGCAGGCTGCGCGTCTGAGCCGGCCGGACCCGTTCCATACAAGGATGTGCCCGCCGCGCGCATCGTCAAGCCCGGCTACACGCAGCCCGAAACCGGCAAGATCGCGGTCGACGTCCGGCGCGAGCGCTCGGGCGACGTCGTGGTCCGCTTTCGCGACGCGCTCGTGTATGTTGACGGCGAGCAGGTCACCGACCTGATGAACGGCGAGCGCGTGATCTTCTATCTCAGCCCGGGCATGCACCGGATCGCCGTGTCGACGCAATTCGATCCCGTCGTCGAGATGCAGTTCATGGTCACCGGGCGCTACACGAACCACGCGAGCGTCACGTTCAACCCGGATCATCGCATCCAGCTACGGCGCGTGCCGAAGTGATCCGGCCCGCCACCTGCCGGCGCGATGCAACTTCGACGCGCATTTCACACGAAGAGCCCGTAACATGATGGCCGCTTCTTTCGCGATATCCCGACACCGGACACGCCCCGCGCATGGGGGCCGCGCCCTGTCCGCCGCTGTTATCAAGGTAATGAAACGATGCTGATCAACTGTGCTGCATACCAGGACGGCCGCAAACTGGCCGACATCGAGATCGACGACATCAGCGTTTATGTGGCCAAGCCCGAATGCTTCGTCTGGGTCGCGTTGAAGGATCCGGGCCCTGGCGAGCTCGACGTGATGAAGCACGAGTTCGGCCTGCACGAACTGGCGGTGGAAGACGTTCGCAACGGCCATCAGCGCCCGAAAATCGAGGAATACGGCGATTCGCTGTTCGCGGTGATGCACACCATCGAAATGGACGAGGACGGTGAACTGCTGATCGGCGAAATGGACGTCTTCGTCGGTCCGAACTATGTGCTCTCGGTGCGTAACCGGACCCGCCACGGCTTCCAGGAAGTGCGCGCCCGCTGCGAGCGCGAGCCGAATCTGCTCAAGGAAGGTTCGGCGTTCGTGCTGTACGCGCTCGCCGACAACATCGTCGATCGCTACTTTCCGGTCCTCGAAAAGCTCGGCGCCGAAATCGAGGAGATCGAAGACCGCATCTTCGGCAAGCACAGCCTCGCCGCGTCGCGCGCGATCATCGAGGACCTGTACGCGTTAAAGCGCCGCCTCGTGCTGCTCGAACATCACATCGCACCGTTTCTCGAAGGCATCAGCCAGCTGACAGGCGGGCGGATTCCGGCGATCTGCCAGGGCATGCAGGCGTACTTTCGCGATGTCTACGACCACCTCGAGCGGATCGTGCGCACGATCGAAGGCCGTCGCGACATGATCGTCACCGCCGTGCAGGTCAATCTCGGCATGATCTCGCTCGCCGAGAACGAGGTGACCAAGCGCCTCGGTTCGTTCGCCGCGCTGTTCGCGGTGCCGACGATGATCGCCGGTATCTACGGGATGAATTTCCAGGAGATCCCCGAGCTGCACTGGCAATACGGTTATCCAGCGTGCGTGGCCGTGATGGCGTTGCTCGACGGGTTCCTGTACTGGCGCTTCAAGAAAGCCAACTGGCTGTGAACGCGCGTGCGGTGCAGCACGCCCCGCGACTGCAGCGGCCGCCGCCGCGTTCTTCCCGCTTGCACCGCGCGCAATAAAAGGCCAGCATAAGCGGCCCGCCGGCGCGCAACCGTGCGCCGGACGGGATGACTTCAACGCCGGACCGTGCGGGGGACCTTGCCAGAATGCCGTCTTGCGGCACACCACGGCGGCGTACGGCTTGCGCGCGGCACACGACGCACGCGCGGCAAGACGTGTGCGCTGCAACACCGCCTGCCGTTGACATATTCGGGAGGCTGCGTTGAGAATAGGCCCCGCAAACGTTTGCGCATAATCAGAAATACGGCTCGCAGGAGCCAACAACAGGACAACAACAGGAGATACGCATGAACCACCGCATTCGCCGCCGCGTCCTGGCGGCCACTGTCGTGCTCACCGCCGCCGTTTTGCCGATGTCGAGCGCTTACGCGCAGGCCGCCCACAAGCCGAAGATCGCGCTTGTCATGAAGTCGCTCGCCAACGAGTTCTTCCTCACCATGGAAACCGGCGCGAAGGACTACCAGAAACACAATCCGAACACCTTCGACCTGATCACGAACGGCATCAAGGACGAAACCGATACCGCGAACCAGATCCGTATCGTCGAGCAGATGATCGTGTCGAAGGTCGACGCGATCGTGCTCGCGCCGGCTGATTCGAAGGCGCTCGTGCCGGTCGTGAAGAAGGCCGTCGACGCCGGCATCATTGTCGTGAACATCGACAACCGGCTCGATCAGGACGTGCTGAAGTCGAAGGACCTCAACGTGCCGTTCGTCGGCCCGGATAACCGCAAGGGCGCGCAGAAGGTCGGCGACTATCTCGCGAAGAAGCTGAAGGCGGGCGACGAAGTCGGGATCATCGAGGGCGTGTCGACGACCACCAACGCGCAGCAACGCACGGCGGGCTTCAAGGACGCGATGCAGAAGGTCGGCGCGAAGGTCGTGTCCGTGCAGTCGGGCGAATGGGAAATCGACAAGGGCAATGCGGTCGCCTCGGCGATGCTGAGCGAGCATCCGGACATCAAGGCGCTGCTGGCCGGCAACGACAACATGGCGATCGGCGCCGTGTCGGCGGTGCGTGCGGCGGGCAAGCAGGGCAAGGTCTATGTGGTCGGCTATGACGACATCAACGCGATCAAGCCGATGCTGAAGGACGGCCGCGTGCTCGCCACCGCCGACCAGTACGCGGCGAAACAGGCCGTGTTCGGTATCGATACCGCGCTGAAGGCGCTCAACGAGCACAAGAAGCAGGCGGATCTGTCCGGCGTGGTTGAAACGCCGGTCGACCTCGTCACGAAGTAACTCGCAGCAGGGCGGCGACGGCGTCTGCCTCACGGGAAACCGCGAGCCGGCGCCGTTTTCGCGCGCGGCCGGCGCGCTGCTTTTCAACGGACGCTCAAGAAACGCGCGCCGCCGCCGTTATTGCACAGATAGACGTCATGGCGGCAGTCAGCGGCACCGTGCGTACCCATGCATGGCGGATCGGGCCCTGTCCAGCATGGATCACGCGAACGGGTCCGCGCCTGAAGCCGGGTTCGCGGCCAGCCGGTATGGCCGGAAGCCGGGCGACCATGACACAGGCAGTCGGCCAGTGGCCTGGGTTTCGCGTGCTGCCTGACGCGAGCCCCGCCGTGGACGCTGCAAGAACAGGATTGCGATGGATCTGACTGCTCACGAAGCACAGCCGGCCATTTTATCCGTCACCGGCATCGGCAAGACGTATGTCGAACCGGTACTCGCCAACGTCGACCTCGACCTGCATGCAGGCGAGGTGCTGGCGCTCACCGGCGAGAACGGTGCAGGCAAGAGCACGCTGTCGAAAATCATCGGCGGACTGGTCGACCCGACGACCGGCGCGATGCGCCTCGGCGGCGCTCCGTACGCGCCCGCCAGCCGGAGCGCGGCCGAAGCGCTGGGCGTGCGGATGGTGATGCAGGAGCTGAACCTGCTGCCGACGCTCTCGGTAGCGGAAAACCTGTTCCTGAACCGCCTGCCGCAAAGCGGGTTGCTGCGCCTCGGCTGGATCGACCGCCGCAGGCTGCGCGAAAACGCGCGCGACGCGATGGCGCAGGTGGGGCTCGATGCGATCGACCCGGACACGCTCGTCGGCGAACTCGGCATCGGGCATCAGCAGATGGTCGAGATCGCGCGCAACCTGATCGGCGAGTGCCGCGTGCTGATTCTCGACGAACCGACCGCGATGCTGACCTCGCGCGAAGTCGACCTGCTGTTCGAGCAGATCGACCGGCTGAAAGCGCGCGGCGTGGCGCTCGTCTATATCTCGCACCGTCTCGAGGAACTGGCGCGCGTCGCTGAACGGGTCGCGATCCTGCGCGACGGCAAGCTGGTGCACGTGGACCGGATGGCGAAGCTGACGAGCGACCAGATCGTCACGCTGATGGTGGGCCGCGAGATCGGCGAGCGCATCGATCTCGGCGTGCGCGATATCGGCGCGCCGCTCCTGAAGGTGGAAGGCATGGGCCGCGGCGACGTCGTGCGCGACGTGTCGTTCGAGGTGCGCGCCGGCGAGATTTTCGGCGTGAGCGGGCTGATTGGCGCCGGCCGCACGGAACTGATGCGGCTGATTTACGGCGCCGACGTGAAGGATCGCGGCACGGTGTCGCTTGCGCCCACGCCCGGCGCGGCGCCGCTGCCGGTGCGGATCGCGGCGCCCTCCGACGCGGTGCGCGAAGGCATCGCGCTCATCACCGAGGACCGCAAGGGCGAAGGCCTGCTGCTGCCGCTGCCGATCGCCGCGAACGTGTCGCTGGGCAACGTCGGCAGCGTCGCGCGTCATGGCGTCGTCGACGCGAAACGCGAAAACGCGCTCGCGATGAGGCAGATCCAGGCGATGCGGATTCGCAGCGCCGGGCCCGCGCAACCGGTCGGCGAGCTGTCGGGCGGTAACCAGCAGAAGGTGGTGATCGGCCGCTGGCTCGCGCGCGACTGCCGCGTGCTGCTGTTCGACGAACCGACCCGCGGCATCGACGTCGGCGCGAAGTTCGATATCTACGGGCTGATGGGCGCGCTTGCGCGCGAGGGCCGCGCGCTCGTCGTGGTGTCGAGCGACCTGCGCGAGCTGATGCTGATCTGCGACCGGATCGGCGTGATGTCGGCGGGACGGATGACAGGCATTTTCAACCGGGACGACTGGTCGCAGGACGCGCTGCTCGCGGCGGCGTTCGCCGGTTACCGGAGTCGCGAGGCGCTGCTCCATGCGCCCGAAACGAATGAAGCAGGGAGTGTGTGATGACAAACCTGACGAACCCGCCGCACGCCGCGCCGCCGGATGATCCGTCGGCGCCGGTGCCGGCCGGCAAGCCAGCCGGGACGCGCCTCGGCTTGTCGAATTATCTGGGGCTCGCCGGCGCGCTGCTGGCGATGATCGCGCTCTTCTCGGTGCTGAGCGCGCATTTCCTGACGTACGAGACGTTCGTCACGATCGCCAACCAGATTCCCGATCTCGTCGTGATGTCGGTCGGCATGACCTTCGTGCTGATCATCGCGGGCATCGACCTGTCGGTGGGCTCGGTGCTCGCGCTGGGCGCCTCGGTGGTGAGCGTCGCCGCATTGAAATGGGGCTGGGCCGCGTTTCCCGCCGCGCTGATCGGCCTCGCGGCCGCCGCGCTGACGGGCACGGTGACGGGCGCGGTCACGGTTGGCTGGCGGATTCCGTCGTTTATCGTATCGCTCGGCGTGCTGGAAGCCGCGCGCGGCCTCGCGTACCAGATGACGAATTCGCGCACGGCCTACATCGGCGACGCCTTCGATTTTCTGTCGAACCCGATCGCCGTCGGTATTTCGCCGGCCTTCCTGATCGCGGTGGCGGTGATGATCGTCGCGCAGTTCGTGCTCACGCGCACTGTGTTTGGCCGCTACCTGGTCGGCATCGGCACGAACGAGGAAGCGGTGCGGCTCGCGGGCGTGGATCCGCGGCCCTACAAGATCATCGTGTTCGCGCTGATGGGCGCGCTGTCGGGGCTGGCGGCGCTGTTCCAGATCTCGCGGCTCGAAGCGGCGGATCCGAACGCGGGCGTCGGGCTCGAACTGCAGGTGATCGCCGCCGTGGTGATCGGCGGGACGAGCCTGATGGGCGGGCGCGGCTCGGTGATCAGCACGTTTTTCGGCGTGTTGATCATCTCGGTGCTGGCGGCCGGGCTGGCGCAGATCGGCGCGAACGAGCCGACCAAGCGCATCATCACCGGGTCGGTGATCGTGGTCGCGGTCGTGCTCGATACGTATCGCAGCCGTCGCAAACGCAAGGCGTGACGCGAAGGCGCAGACGGGGCGAGTTGCAGGTGGGGTGGTAAAGGCAGTAGCAGTAGCAGTCGAAGCAAAATGAAACTGGGGCCAGTCATCGATTGAGAAAGCCGGCGCGCATGCGCGAACGCATTGCGTGACAGACCGGCCAGCAACAAGAACGAGCAGGAGAGAAACGGGTTATGGCGACGATCAAGGATGTGGCGGCCGTGGCCGGCGTGTCGTTTACGACGGTGTCGCATGTGGTCAACAATTCGCGGCCGGTGTCGGCCGACGTACGCGCGAAGGTGGAGCGCGCGATCAGCCAGCTGCACTATGTGCCGTCGGCGGTCGCGCGCTCGCTGAAAGCGCGCGCCACCGCGACGATCGGTCTCGTGGTGCCGAACAGCACGAATCCGTATTTCGCGGAGCTTGCGCGCGGCGTCGAGGACGGTTGCGCGCGCAACGGCTACTGCGTGTTCTTCTGCAATTCCGACGACGATCCCGCGAAGCAGCGCAACTACCTGCGCGTGCTGCAGGAAAAGCGCATCGACGGGCTGATCATCGCCTCGGCCGGCGACGACTCCGTGCTCGCGCAAAGTCTTGCCGACGCGCGCGAGCCGCTCGTGATCGTCGATCGCAACGTCGAGGGGCTCAACGCCGATCTGGTTCAGATCGACCACGAAAAGGGCGCCTACCTGGCGACGCGGCATCTGCTCGAACTCGGCCATGCGCGGGTTGGCTGCATTACCGGCCCCGTCGAAACGGCGGTGAGCGCGATGCGCGTGCACGGCTTCATTCGCGCGATGACGGAGCGCGGCATCGAAATTCCAGCGGGCGCGATCGTCGAAAGCGATTTTTCGGGGATGGGCGGCCATCGCGCCGCGAGCCAGCTGTTCAACACGGTGGCCCCGAGCGCGATTTTCGCGGGCAACGACATGATGGGCATCGGCGCGCTGCGCGCCGCGGCCGAGCGCGGCATCAGCGTGCCGCGCGACTGCTCGATCATCGGCTTCGACGATATCGAGCTGGGACGCTTCACGTATCCGGCGCTTTCGACGGTCGGACAATCGGTGCGCGCGCTCGGCGACATGGCCGCGCAGACGCTGCTCGAACGCATCACGGGCGCCGCCGACGCGCCCACCCGCCGGCGCGTCGTGGCGCCGCGGCTGATCATCCGCGAGTCGACTTCGGCGTTCATGGGCGCCTCGCGCCGTCACGCCGCGGCCGGCAGCCACGCGGGCAAGCTCTGAATACACGGGTTGCCGCTCGGCATCGCGATTCTGAAAGACTGAAGGAGAGGGAAGTGGCAACAGAAGCAACGCGCGGCCGGGTTGCCGTGATGGGCAGCCTGAACATGGATCTCGTCGCGCGTGCGCCGCGTTTGCCGCGCCCGGGCGAGACGCTCGCCGGACACGCGTTCGCGCAGGTCGCGGGCGGCAAGGGCGGCAATCAGGCCGTCGCCGCGGCGCGGCTCGGCGCGCAGGTCGCGATGATCGGCTGTGTCGGCGCCGACGCGAACGGCGCGCAGTTGCGTGCTGGCCTCGAAGCCGAAGGCATCGACTGCGCGGCGCTCGAAACCAGCGATTCGGCGTCCACCGGCGTCGCGCTCATCATCGTCGACGACGGCAGCCAGAACGCGATCGTGATCGTGGCCGGCAGCAACGGCGAGGTCACGCCCGCGAGCATCGCGCGCCACGAAGCGGCACTGGCCGCCGCGGATGTCGTCGTCTGCCAGCTGGAAACGCCGCCCGAGACCGTCAAGGCGGCGCTTGCGACCGCGCGGCGCATGGGCAAGACCGTCATCCTGAATCCGGCGCCGGCGGTCGGCCCGTTGCCGTCCGACTGGTTTGCGCTCGTCGATTATCTGATTCCGAACGAACTCGAAGCTGCGACGCTGACGGGCCTGCCTGCCGGCACGCCCGAAGAGGCCGCCGTGGCCGCGGCGGCGTTGCGCGAGGCGGGCGCGCGCAACGTGCTGGTGACGTTGGGCGCGCAGGGCGTCCACGTCGCGCTGGAAAGCGGTGAATCCGCGCACTACGCCGCGCCGCAGGTGAAAGCCGTCGATACGACAGCGGCAGGCGACACGTTCATCGGCGGCCTCGCGGCGCAGCTCGCCGCGGGTGCGACGCTCGACGAAGCGATCCGGTTCGCGCAGCGGGCCGCGGCGCTCTCGGTCACGCGCGAGGGCGCGCAGCCTTCGATTCCACATCGCGGGGAAGTGACGGGCTAACCGGAGCGTCATTCAGCGTTGCTCGACGCGTGATCGTCTGGCTGACAAACCGCAATCTGACTGATGGCGTTTTGTAATTTATACCGCGATGCGCAGCCGTATTAATCAGACAATATAAAAACTTCAAGTCCCGTCCAGGGGTGCCGTAAACATGCTCTAGCAGCCGGACCTACACCGGAGCAGACGTATGCGCGCCGAATCCAGACGCCGTGCATGCGGGTTCTCATTCGATGGCATACGGGAAGAAGCATGTTGAACAAGGGCATCACCATCAAGGCGCGCATCGGTTTGACGATGGCGTTCCTCGCCGCGCTGTCGATCGCGATCGGCATACTCGGTCTTTTCGGCATGAGCGAGGCGAACGACGCCTATCGCGACACGTTCACCGACCAGATGCCGAGCGCGAAGAATATCGGCACCGCTGAGCTGTATGTCGCGCGCGAGCGTCTCGCGCTCGACCGTTCCGCTTTCCAGATCGGCACGCCGGACGCGCTCAAGACCCTCGAGCGCGCGCGTCTGATGCGCTCGATATCGGAAGACGCGTGGAAGAAATACATGGAGCTGCCGCGCGGACCCGAGGAAGACCGTCTCGCCCAGGATGTCGTCGCGAAGCGCGCGACCGAATATCAGGTCGCGGATGCGTTCGCCGCAGCCGTCACGGCCGGCGACCAGGCGAAGCTGCTCGATCTGGCCAAACAGTTGCAGGCAGCGCACGTCGAACTGTCGGCAGCCGACGAGACGCTCGGCAAGCTCCAGTTCAAGCAGGCGAAGGAAGGCTATGACGCCGCGGAGTCGAGCTTCGCGACGTTTCGCATCGTGACCCTGGTGGCGATTGTCGTTGGCTTGCTGGCGGCGTTCTTTTCGTACATCACACTGCGCGGCGCCATTG
>CALFSF010000472.1 GCA_937917025.1 uncultured Paraburkholderia sp. | reverse complement strand
GGAGCGAGACACGCATCAGGAAAATCATGGGCGAGAACTGGGTGCGGGTGTTCGACGAAGTGTGGAAGGTCTGATTCTCACCCGCTCACGAAAACCACCCACATCGATACGGAGTCTCCCCATGCAACCTCAACTGCCCATCGACGTCGATCCGGACACCGGCGTCTGGACCACCGACGCGCTGCCGATGCTGTACGTGCCGCGCCATTTCTTCACGAACAACCATACCGCCGTCGAAGAAGCGCTCGGCCGCGACACGTATGCCGGGATTCTTTACAAGGCCGGCTACAGGTCCGCGTATTTCTGGTGCGACAAGGAAGCGAAGCAGCACGGCATTGCGGGCATGGCGGTGTTCGAGCACTACCTGAACCGTCTGTCGCAACGCGGCTGGGGTCGCTTCAGGATCATCGAAGCCGATCCGTCCAGTTCGCACGCGCGCATCGAACTGCGTCACTCGTCGTTCGTGCTCGCGCAGCCGGGCAAGCAGGGCAAGCTTTGCTACATGTTCGCCGGCTGGTTCGCGGGTGCGCTGGACTGGGTCAACGACACGGCGCCGGATCCGGCACGCAAGGGTCCGCCGTCACATTCGAAAGAAGTGCAATGCGCGGCCGAAGGCCACGATCACTGCGTATTCGAAGTGTCGCCGCTGGCGGCGTAACAGCACACGCAAACGCAAACGCAGACGCAGACGCGCACAAAACACCGCAACAAGCCCGTTCATTCCGAGGTCGATCGCGATGCGTTACCCGAACCTTTTCAAGCCGCTCACGCTAAACCAGCTTTCCTTGCGCAACCGTATCGTCAGTACCGCGCATGCGGAGGTGTATGCGGAGCCCGGCGGCTTGCCCGGTGACCGTTATATCCGTTACTACGAGGAAAAGGCGAAGGGCGGCGTCGGCCTCGCGGTGTGCGGCGGCTCGAGCCCGGTGTCGATCGACAGCCCGCAGGGCTGGTGGAAGTCGGTCGATCTGTCCACCGACAGGATTATCGATCCGCTCGCGCGCCTCGCCGAGGCGATGCACCGGCACGGCGCGAAGATCATGATTCAGGCGACGCATATGGGCCGCCGTTCGGCGTTTCACGGCGAGCACTGGCCGCATCTGATGTCGCCGTCCGGCGTGCGCGAGCCCGTGCATCGCGGCAACGCGAAGATCATCGAGGTGGAGGAGATTCGCCGCATCATTGGCGACTTCGCGGCCGCCGCGAAGCGCGTCAAGGACGCGGGGATGGACGGCGTCGAAATCTCGGCCGCGCACCAGCATCTGATCGATCAGTTCTGGAGCCCGCGCACGAATTTTCGCACCGACGAATGGGGCGGCTCGCTCGAAAACCGCCTGCGTTTCGGGACCGAAGTGTTGAAGGCGGTGCGCGAAGCGGTGGGCGCGGATTTCTGCATCGGCTTGCGCATGTGCGGCGACGAATTCCACGAGGACGGACTCGATCACGAACAGTTGAAAGAGATCGCCCAGGCGATGTCGGAAACCGGTCTGATCGATTACCTCGGCGTGATCGGTTCGGGCGCGGACACGCACAACACGCTCGCGAACTGCATGCCGCCGATGGCGCTGCCGCCCGAGCCGTTCGTGCATCTCGCGGCCGGCATCAAGTCGGTCGTGAAGGTGCCGGTGATGCACGCGCAGAGCATCCGTGACGCGGGCCAGGCTGAACGTCTGCTCGCCAGCGGCATGGTCGATCTGGTCGGCATGACGCGCGCGCAGATCGCCGACCCGCACATGGTCATCAAGATCCGCGACGGCCGCGAAGACGAGATCAAGCAGTGTGTCGGCGCGAACTACTGTATCGACCGGCAGTACAACGGGCTGGACGTGCTGTGCGTGCAGAACGCGGCGACCTCGCGCGAAGCCACCATGCCGCACGTGATCGCGAAGACGCGGGGCCCGAAGCGCAAGGTGGTCGTGGTCGGCGCGGGTCCGGCGGGACTCGAGGCGGCGCGCGTGGCGAAGTCGCGCGGTCATGACGTGGTGCTGTTCGAGAAGAACGACCACGTCGGCGGCCAGATCATGCTGGCCGCGAAAGCGCCGCAGCGCGAGCAGATGGCGGGCATCGTGCGCTGGTTCGACATGGAGACGAAGCGCCTTGGCGTCGACCGCCGCCTCGGCGTCCCGGCCGACGAAAAAACCATCATGGCCGAGAAGCCGGACATCGTCGTGCTGGCGACGGGCGGCTCATCGTTCACGTCGCAAGTCGCCGCGTGGGGCGTTGAAGCAGGACTCGCGGTCAGTTCGTGGGATGTGCTGTCGGGCAAGGTCGAGCCCGGCAGGAACGTGCTGGTTTATGACGGCGTGAGCACGCATGCCGGCGCGGGCGTCGCCGACTTCATGGCGAGCCGTGGCTCGAACGTCGAGATCGTCACGCCGGATGTGAAAGTGGCCGATGACGTGGGCGGCACCACGTTCCCGATCTTCTATCGCCGCCTCTATGCGCAAGGCGTGATTCACACGCCGAATTACTGGCTCGACAAGGTCTACGACGAGAACGGCAAGAAAATCGCCGTGATCCGCAACGAGTACACCGAAGAGCAGGAAGAGCGCGCGGTCGATCAGGTCGTGATCGAAAACGGCAGCACGCCGAACGACGCGTTGTACTGGGCGCTCAAGCCGGAGTCGATCAATCGCGGCCAGGTGGACGTCCACAAGCTGTTCGCGTCCGAACCCCAGCCCTGTTTGAGCGAGGAAACCGGTAACGGCCGCTTTCTGCTGTTTCGCGTCGGCGACTGCATTTCGATGCACAACATTCACGGCGCGATCTACGACGCGCTGCGCCTTTGCAAGGATTTCTGACGATGAGCCCCGTGTTTGTCATCACCGTCCTGCTGTGGCTGTCGGTGGCCGGCCTCGCGTTCGCGCTGGCCAGACGCGCCGCTTACTGGCGCGAGGGCCGCGCGACGGCGGCGGGCGCATACGGCTGGGCCAGTCTGCTTGCCATTCCGAAGCGCTATTTCGTGGACCTGCATCATGTGGTCGCGCGCGATCCGTACATCGCGAAGACGCACATGGCGACCGCGGGCGGCGCGATCCTCGCGATGGCGCTGGTGTTCGTCAACTACGGGCTCGCGATCTATTCGCCGTGGCTCGACAGGCTGATCTTCCTCGCGGCACTCGTGATGCTGATCGGCGCGGTGTTCGTCTGGCGTCGGCGACATGGCGCGAAGGCGACGCCGGCGCGGCTCTCGCGCGGGCCGTGGGATCATCTGCCGCTGCTCCTCGGGTCGTTCGCGCTGGGTCTCGCGCTTTTTATCGCGCTGCCGGCGGCCGCGATGTCGGGTGCGCTCGCGGTGATCGTCGCGTTGCTGATTGGTGTGGGCGCGTTCACGATGACCTTCGGCGCCGCGCGCGGCGGCCCGATGAAGCATGCGCTCGCGGGGCTCCTGCATCTCGCGTTTCATCCGCGTCAGGAGCGTTTTGCCGGGCATAACGATAACGATGTCGTGCCGCCGACCGCGCTGAAGGCGCCGCTGCTCGACGCAAAGGAATATGGCGTCGGCAAGCCGGTTGAGTTTCGCTGGAACCAGTTGCTGAGTTTCGACGCGTGCGTGCAGTGCGGCAAGTGCGAAGCCGCGTGCCCCGCGTTCGCCGCCGGTCAGCCGCTCAATCCGAAGAAGCTGATCCAGGACCTCGTCACGGGAATGGTGGGCGGCACGGACGCCGCGTACGCCGGCAGCCCGACGCCCGGCATTCCGCTCGGCCAGCACGGCGGGGCGCCGGGCAAGCCGCTGGTTTCGAGCCTGATCGAAGCGGATACGCTGTGGTCATGCACGACCTGCCGCGCCTGCGTGCAGGAGTGCCCGATGTTGATCGAGCACGTCGACGCGATCGTGGACATGCGGCGCAACCAGACGCTGGTTGAAGGCAACGTGCCGGGCAAGGGGCCCGTCACGCTCGCGAACCTGCGCGAGACCGGCAGCGCGAACGGCTACGACATCGGCGCGCGTTACGACTGGGCCGTCGATCTGCAGGTGCAGGTCGCGCAGCCGGGGCGTGCGGTGGACGTGCTGCTGATCGCCGGCGAAGGCGCGTTCGACATGCGTTACCAGCGCACGCTGCGCGCGCTGGTGAAGGTGTTGAACCGCGCGGGCATCGACTATGCGGTGCTCGGCGGCGTCGAAACCGATACCGGCGACACCGCGCGGCGGCTCGGCGACGAAGCCACTTTCCAGCAACTCGCGCACAAGCTGATCGACACGTTGTCGCGGTACGCGTTCCGCAGGATCGTGACCGCCGACCCGCATGTGCTGCACAGCCTGCGCAATGAATATCGCGCGCTGGGCGGCTTCTACGAAGTGCAGCACCACACGGCGCTGATCGGGGAACTGGTTGCCAGCGGCAAGCTGTCGGTGCGCGCGGGCGCCGCATTCGAGGACCGCAAGATCACGTATCACGATCCGTGCTATCTGGGCCGCTATAACGGCGAAACGGAAGCGCCACGCCGCCTGCTGAAAACCATCGGCATCAAGGTGGTGGAAATGGAGCGCAACGGCATGCGCGGACGGTGCTGCGGTGGCGGCGGCGGCGCGCCGTTGACCGATATTCCCGGCAAGAAGCGCATTCCCGACATCCGTATCGACGACGCGCGCGCGGTCGGCGCCGACATCGTCGCGGTGGCGTGCCCGAATTGCACGGCGATGCTCGAAGGCGTGGTCGGTCCACGTCCGGAAGTGCTCGACGTCGCCGAACTGGTCGCAGCGGCGCTGGAGTAACGCGATGAACACGCTCAAACGAATCGATCCGCGCCGGCCGTTCATGATCACGGCGGAAGGGCTCAGGCGCATCACGCTCGGGGTTGCCGGTGCCGCGGACTTGAGCGGATTTTCCGCGCCCGGCCCCGCGCATCGTGAGCAGTCGAAGCCGCGCCGCACCACGGCCACGCCGCAGCGCGTGATGCTGGTCGCCGCGCACACCGACCGTGGCGCGCTCGACGATCACGCACGCCAGGCACTGGCCGCCGCGGCGCTGATCGCGGACGCGCAAACCGAAGTCGTGTTGCTGGTATTCGGCGAATTCACCGGCGACGCCGCCGCGTCGGGCGCCGACAAGCTGATCGAGCTGTCGATGTTCGACCGCCGCCGGTTTGCGCCGGCCGACGAATTGAACGCGCTGGCCGCGTGCGTGGCGGCCTATGCGCCGATACACGTTTTCATGCCCGACAACGCAACCGGCGATGGCGACCTGGGCCGCCGTTATGCGGCCGCCGTCAATGCAAGCGTCGCGACGCATGTCGTCGAGATCGACGCGACGCATGTCGCGACTTACGTGCAGGCCCATAGTGCATTCGCTGCGTGTGGATTGCCCGAAGTCGTTCTGCTCGCACCGAACGCGGTCGATCCGAAATTGCCGTTTACCGGTGCCGGCGAACGCGTGGTGTGGCGCTTCGACGGCTTCGACGGCGAGCCCGCATCGTCGTCGTCCAGAGGCGGGGTGCGCGATCTCGGCATCGAGGAAACCGACGCTGCCGGGCTTGCATTGGAAGAAGCGGATTTCATCGTGTCGGCGGGCAATGGCGTCAGCGACGTCGCGGCGTTCGAGCGTCTGGCGAGCACGCTGGGCGCCGCGGTCGGCGCAAGCCGCGTCGCCGTGGACGACGGCCGGTTCACGCGCGACAAGCAGATTGGCGCGACCGGCAAGACCGTCGAAGCGAGCGTCTATATCGCGTTCGGCATTTCCGGCGCGGTGCAGCATCTGCAGGGCATCAAGGATTGCCGGCACGTGATCGCCGTCAATCTCGACGCCAGCGCGCCGATCGCCGGACGCGCCGACCTGACCGTGATCGCCGACGCGCGGGAAACCATCGCGGCCCTGACGGAGGCGGCAGCTGCCGCGCGCAGCGCGAGCGGCACCAGCGCCGCGCTGTTGAATTCCGCGGCCACGGCAGAAGGAGCGCTCGCATGAAAATCGCCGTACTGGTTTCAGTGGGACGCCATCCGGTTAGCGGCACGGCGCGCCACAGCCGCAACGACGCCGCCGCACTCGACATCGCGCTGTCGCTCGCGAAGCAGCACGCCGCGACGCTCGACGTGCTGCATGCCGGCGACCCGTCGAACCCCGCGTTAAGCGAATATCTCGCGCTGGGCGCGCGCAGCGTCGAGGTGCTTGACCTGTCGTCGATGCCGGAACCGCACGCCGATGTGGCGGCGCCGCTGGCCGCGCGCCTGAAGGGCTACGACCTGGTGCTGACCGGGACCCGTGCCGAAGGCGCGTTTGACAGCGGCATGCTGCCGTATCGCGTTGCGAATGCGCTGGAGATTCCTCTGGTTGGCGCGGCCGTCGATCTGACGATTCGCGACGGTTGTGCCGAAATCCGCCAGTTCATGCCGAAGGGTTTGCGCCGGCGGGTTGAAGTCGATCTGCCTGCGCTGATCGCCGTGCATCCGCTGGCAAACGCCGCGCCGCGTTATGCGTACGCACGCCTGCGCGAAGGCACGATCCGCGCGGTTCCGGCGCAGGCCGCGATCCAGGCTGACCACCTCGCCTGGACCACCCGCCCGGCCACCGCCAGACCGGTGCTTCTCGCCGCCGCCGAAAAGCGTTCCGGCCACGCCCGCATGCTCTCGGCGACCACGACGGAGAGCCGCGGCGGCAACGTCGTAATTGAAGGGAGTTCCGTCGAAAAAGCACAAGTGATCCTCGCGTATTTGCGCGAGCATCAACTCGTGGACTACTGATTTCCGGTTCCGGCCAGCATGCGACCAGGAGGGCCTGGCGCGGCGCCAGACGAGACACGCAACGGAGCACACAATGAAAGTTTCCGCAGACGTTCGCGCGATGATCGAACGCCGCAAAAGTGGCCATACGCTGGAAGCGCCGTTCTATACGAGCGAGGACATTTTCGCGCTCGATCTCGACGCGATCTTCCGGCAACACTGGATTCAGGTCGCGGTCGAGCCGGACGTGCCGGAGCCGGGCGATTACGTCACGGTGGACATCGGCAACGATTCGATCCTGATCGTGCGCGACGACGACATGCAGGTGCGGGCGTTCCACAACGTGTGCCGCCATCGCGGCGCGCGGCTGTGCAATGCCGACAGGGGGGCGCTCGGCAACATTGTGTGCCCGTACCACAGCTGGACCTATAGCCTGACGGGCGACCTGATGTTCGCCGAACACATGGGCGACCAGTTCGACCGCTGTAAACACAGCCTGAAGACGGTGCATGTCGAGAACCTCGCCGGACTGATTTTCATCTGCCTCGCCGACACGCCGCCCGCGGATTTCGCGGTGATGCGCGCCGCGATGGAGCCGTATCTGTTGCCGCACGATCTGGCGAACTGCAAGATCGCGGCGTCGATCGACATCATCGAGGAAGGCAACTGGAAGCTGACGATGGAGAACAATCGCGAGTGCTATCACTGCGTCGCGAACCATCCCGAGCTGACCATTTCGCTGTATGAATACGGGTTCGGTTATCAGCGCACGCCTGCCAACGAGGAGGGCATGGCGGCTTTCGAGACGACCGTGGCGCGCCGTACCGCGCAGTGGGAAGCGATGAACCTGCCGTCGGCGGAAATCGACCGGCTCGACGATCTTGTCACCGGCTTTCGCGCGCAACGTTTGCCACTCGATCGCGACGGCGAATCGCAAACCATGGATGCGCGCGTCGCGTCGAAAAAACTGCTCGGCGGTTTCGAGCAGGCCGACCTCGGCGGGCTGTCGTTCTGGACCCAGCCGAATTCGTGGCACCACTTCATGAGCGACCATATCGTCAGCTTCTCGGCGATTCCGCTGTCGGCCGGAAAAACGCTGGTACGCACCAAATGGCTTGTACACAAGGACGCGCGCGAAGGCGTCGACTACGACGTCGACAACCTGACAGCCGTATGGCGCGCGACCAACGACCAGGACCGCACGCTCGTCGAATACTCGCAGCGTGGCGCGAACAGCAGCGCGTATGAGCCGGGCCCGTACTCGCCGTTCACCGAAGGACTCGTCGAGAAATTCTGCGCGTGGTATATCGGCCGCATGGCCGGTTACAGTAATGCGCCGCACACCGCGGACGCCGGCGACACGCCGGTTTCGCACGGCGAAAAAATCGTCTCGTTCCAGCGCTGAGCGCGACGCCGCAACAGGATCTGGAGAAAACAATGATGCGCGATCAGGCGGCATTTCAGCCCAGTCCCGATGCGGCTTCCAACCGCGTCACGCAGCCGCGCTTCTGGGAGACGTTGCCGGCGCGCTGGAACAGCGATGCCGACGACACGCTGGTGTGCTGCCAGGTCCGGCAGGAAACGCATGACGTCAAGAGCTTCTTCTTTCGTGCGCCGTCCGGGCGGGCGTTCGCATTCGAGCCTGGGCAGTTCATTACCCTGGAACTCGAGATCGACGGCGAGCCGGTGAATCGCTGCTATACGATCTCGTCGCCGCCTACGCGCCCGCACACCATTTCGATCACGGTGAAGCGGGTGCCGGGCGGCAAGGTGTCGAACTGGCTGCACGACACGCTGCACGCAGGCATGCAGGTGCGCGTACTGGGGCCGTCCGGTGAATTCACCTGCGCACGGTATCCGGCGCGCAAGTATCTGTTTCTTTCGGCGGGCTCGGGTATCACACCCTTGATGTCGATGAGCCGCACGCATCACGAACTCGGCGAAGACAGCGATATCGTGTTCGTGCATAGCGCCCGCACGCCGGACGACATCATTTTCGCGCGGGAACTCGATCTGATCGCGTCGAATCAGGCCCATTTCCGCACGGCTTTCGTTTGCGAACGGATGGGCACACGCACGAACTGGCCAGGTGTCACCGGTTTTCTGACGTTGCCGCTGCTCAAACTGATCGCGCCGGATTTTCTGGAGCGCGAAATCTTCACCTGTGGGCCGGCGCCATATATGCAGGCGGTGCGCGGCTTGCTGGAAGAGGGTGGGTTCGATCGCGCTCATTATCACGAGGAAAGCTTCTCGTTCGAAACGCTCAGCGAAATAGTCAATGAAGCGGTCGCGCCATTGACGACCGCGCGCGTGGCCGACGCGTTGCAGACGGCCGGGGCTCTTGTCGACGCGCCCGGCCCGGCACCGGTCAAAACCTCCGTCGAGACGGACGTCAGGTTCAAGGTCAGTTTCACTAAAAGCAATCGCGAGATCGAATGCGGCAGCGAACAGCACGTGCTCGATGCGGCAAGGAAAGCCGGTGTGCGTCTGCCGTCGTCATGCACGCAAGGCATGTGCGGCACCTGCAAGGTCAAGCTCGTGTCGGGCGAGGTCGCGATGAAGCACGCGGGCGGTATTCGTCAGCGGGAGATCGACCAGGGCATGGTGCTGCTTTGCTGCAGCAAGCCGCTGAGCGATCTGATCGTCGACAAGTAAGGCGATAGCACGGTGCATGAGCCGCTCGCCGGCGACACAGGTCGCTTGCGGACAACTGGATGTCGGAAATCAGCGCTACCTGGCAATTCTGGCTGGTGATTCTAAATGCTCAACGGGTTGACTTGACGGTAAACGGGAGAACGGCGATGAGACTGATCAAAAAGATACTGGTGTTGAGCGCGATGAGCGCGGCGCTGGCGGCGAGCAGCGTGAGCGTGTCGGCGGATACGAAGCCGACCATCAAGATCGGCTATGTGGAAGGCTGGGACGATAGCGTGGCCACCTCGAACGTGGCCGCGCGCGTGATCGAGAAGCGCCTTGGCTATCAGGTGCAACTCGTGCCGGTCGAG
>CALFSF010000471.1 GCA_937917025.1 uncultured Paraburkholderia sp. | reverse complement strand
ATATTCGCGTCCGAATATTCAGCGATGTGCTCGGCCGGCGTGGCATCGCGGAAATGGTCGAACATGTGGCGCAGATGCGCGATTTCCGCATCCGTCGCGTTTTGAGTGGCGAGGCGCGCGGCCATGCTTTCGAGCGCGGCCCACATCTGGATCATTTCGACGATTTCACGCTTGCTCTTGCGCACGATATAGATCCCGCGACGCGGCACCATGCGCAAAAAGCCCTCCTGCTCCAGCAGCGTCATCGCTTCGCGAACGGGTGTACGGCTCACGCCGAGCGTTTCGCTCAGCACGCGTTCGTCGAGGCGGATTTCCTCGCGCGACTGGTAGATATCCGCGTCCGCAATGGCCTGGCGCAGCATGGCGTAAGCCTGGTCGCGCAGGCTGGCGGTCGCATTGATCGGCTGGAGCGCCAGCGTCAACGATGCGACCGGGAGTGCAACGGCGGGTGTAGCCACTGTTTCAGTTTGAAGTTCTGACGACATTCATCGCCTCTTGTTGAACACGCTCACGGTGCGGCTTCGCGGTAGCTACCGCTTCACCGAGACCGGCATAACGACCGTGCAGCGCGGCAAGTTCGGCAACCGGCTGCGGAATCCATTTTGTCAGCAAAACAGTGGCAGCGGAACCCAGACCAACCACACCGATGGCAAGCAGCGACAGAGAAACAAAATCCATTTGAAGCTCCGAATGAGTGAGTGAATGACTCAATCATATGCTGCATCGCCGCAAAAATCAATATTCCGTATGTGATATATCACCAACTGTTGCGTCTAAAACACAACACACGGTAGCACGGCCGGGACGGATGCGCGTGCGACGCACGCTAATTGACATGCAGTTCGGCAACACGCGAGCGCGGACACAGCGGGCTCGCGCGAAGGGGCCTGATGACGAGATGGGTGCAGCCGGGGAAACGGTACCGGGGTCCGGCGTGCGCGACACCTATGCGCGCCGCCGGAGTCGCCGGATCAGGCGAGCGCGCCTCTTTCCAGCCGGAACACGGCGACCGCGTCTTTCAGCAGCGTCGACTGGGCCCGCAGCGATTCCGCGGCCGCCGCGGCCTGTTCGACGAGCGCGGCGTTCTGTTGCGTCGACTGGTCCATCTGCGTGACCGTGACGTTGATCTGCTCGAGGCCGTGATGCTGCTGCTCCGCGGCGCGCGAGATTTCCGACATGATGAGCGTCACCCGCTGCACGGAAGCGACGACGTCGCTCATCGTGACGCCCGCGCGTTCAACGAGCGCTTCGCCGGAGCGGATCCGCTCGACGGAGGTGCCGATCAGCGAGGCGATTTCCTTCGCCGCCGCGGCCGTGCGTTGCGCGAGGCTGCGCACTTCGGCGGCCACGACGGCGAAGCCGCGTCCCTGCTCGCCCGCACGCGCCGATTCGACCGCCGCGTTGAGCGCGAGGATATTCGTCTGGAACGCGATGCCGTCGATGACGCCGATGATCTCGGCAATGCGCTGCGAGTCACGCGAAATATCGCGCATCGTGCTGACCGCCTCGTGCACCACGCCGCCGCCCGCGACGGCCGTCTCCGACGCCTTCTGCGCGAGCTCGTTGGCCTGCTTCGCGTTGTCGGCGTTCTGGCGCACGGTGACCGTCAGCTCTTCCATGCCGACGGCGGCCTTCTCGAGCGCGGCCGCCTGCTGTTCCGTGCGCGACGACAGATCGGTATTGCCATGCGCGATTTCCTGCGCGCCCGTGTGGATCACATCCGTGCTGCTGCGCACCGTCACCACGGTACGACGCAGGCCGTCCTGCATCTGGCTGAGCGCGCCCAGCAGCGCACCCATTTCATTATTGCGTTCGTTGCGGATCTCGCGCGACAGATCGCCGCCCGCGATCAGGCGAAACTGCGCGATCGCATGCTCGACCGGACGGATGATCGCGCGCATCAACGCCATGCGGACGGCGATGCTCACGGCGAGCAGCAGCACGGTCACGCCGACGAGCACCTCCACCGTCAGCGAGAAGCGGCTTTGCGCCTGCAGGAAACGCCCCTCCTGACGCTGCATCAAACGTGCTTCGAGCGCGGCGACGGCGCGCGCGTACTGGCCTGCGATCGCTTCGGTTTCCTTGCCCTGGAGCGTCTTGAACGAGATGAAGTCGTTGGTGTCGAGCGCCTTGAACGCCGGCAGCAACGCCTGCGAAACGAGCTTCGCGCGCGTGACGGAGAGACTCTCCACGTCGGCGCGCAGGTTGTCGTCCTGTCTGGCGAGGCCGTCGAAGCGCTTGTACGCCGCATCGGCGACGGCGACCGCGCGATGCGATTCGTCGAGAAGCGCCGGATCCGGCTCGCCAAGGCCATAGAGCGCGTAGTAGCTGTTCATCAGCAAACGCGCGCGCAACACTTCCTCCGAACTCTGATGCAGGGCGACCAGCGCGCCCGTGTCGTCGCTGTACATTTTTTGCAGCGCGACGTTGCTCATGCGCGTCCCCGCGATGCCCATCGCTCCGATCGCGATCGACATGAGCGACAACACGCCGATAACGGCGGTCAACGTCGCCCGGATAGACAGTTTTCCGATCATGCGCTTCCTCACTGGTTTGGTCTTGCACGCCTTGCTAGCGACACGCGCCCGGCAATCTGGATGCTCCAAAACCCTGGCCGTCCCGGTATCTGAATCCACCCCTCGAAACAGAACGCAAATCACACTATGTGGGCTGCAAAAACGCCGTGTAGCACGCTGTCCGCGCGGTTTCAATTCGTCGACGGATTCCCCCGGGCAAACCCGTTATGCATTCACACCTCATATTGCCATCCCAGGCCGCTCCTCATATTGTGGAGCGCGCAACGCACGGGACTCGAAGATCGCGCTAAAGAAAAGCGCACCAGAGCCGATAACTATCAGTTACCCCTTAACGGAGACCGACCATGAGCAGCATCACCGATCACCCGGAGAGCCCGGGCTCGTCCGGCTTCTTTTCCAAACAGGCTACCGTCGCAAAACCAGGCTTTTCCCGCTGGATGGTGCCGCCCGCCGCGCTCGCCGTGCATCTGTGTATCGGCCAGGCATACGCGTTCTCCGTCTTCAACGGCCCGCTCACGAAAGTCATCGGCATCACGCAATCCGCACCGGACGACTGGACGCTCACGACCCTCGGCTGGATCTTCTCCCTTGCCATCGTGTTCCTCGGCCTGTCCGCCGCGTTCGCCGGCAAATGGCTTGAACGTGTCGGGCCGCGCCGCACGATGCTCACGGCGGCATGCTGCTTCGGCGGCGGTTTCATCGTGTCGGCGGTGGGCGTGTGGCTGCATCAGATCGTGCTGCTCTATCTCGGCTACGGCGTGATTGGCGGCATCGGACTCGGGCTCGGCTATGTGTCGCCGGTGTCGACGCTGATCCGCTGGTTCCCGGACCGCCGCGGCATGGCGACCGGTCTCGCCATCATGGGCTTCGGTGGCGGCGCGATGATCGCAGCGCCGCTGTCGGTGGCGCTGATGAACCACTTCAAGAGCGCAACGAGCATCGGCG
>CALFSF010000470.1 GCA_937917025.1 uncultured Paraburkholderia sp. | reverse complement strand
TGATTGTCGTTGGCATTGGTGTACAGCAGACGCTTGACGCCGGCAGCCTTTGCTGCGTCGCGCACCGAGTTGGTCTCGTTTGCCCGGAACGGATTCTGTTCGTTTTCCGATTGGGAAAAGCCGACGACCATGTCGGCCAGTTTCAGCGAACCCGGCTTCGGGTTCGTGCAGGTTTGCGACGAAGCGTTTTCGACTTTTTGCGCGCCGGCGTCGTTCTGTGCCAGGGCGCTGATCGACCATGCGCTGGCGACGCAAATACCGATCGTGAGAAGTTTGTGGTGCAGCTTGGCTGAGGTGGACATCGCTTGTCTCCGGTGTAGTAGCTGGCCGAACTGAGTTGGCAACTGCATTTATATATTTCTACGACGACTTCCACGGATCGACTGCAGGTTGACCCGTCATGATTGTTTCCAAATAAATATTACCTGTCAATAATTATGAATATTATTAGGGGTATCCCCGGTGTGTGCCGTTACCGGCGGGCATACCGACGCGCGTTCGATCAGCGGGCCATCGAGCTTGACGGTGCGGCGCTTGATGGGCGCGCCGGCGGCGCGATTCTGTTCCTCCTGGAGCAAGGTTTCGACCGCCCAGCGACCGAGTTCATAGTTGGGCAGTACGACGGTCGACAGCGGCGGATGCGTATGCCGGGCAATTTCCTGATCGTCGTACCCCAGCACCGAGACATCCTCCGGTACGCGCAGGCCCAGTTGCTTGAGCGCTTCGATGGCGCCCAGCGCCATGAGGTCGTTGGCGCAAAAAATCGCCGTGGGCGGATTGGGCTCGCGCATGAGGGACAGCGTATGTTCAAAGCCCTTGCCGGAACTCCAGTCGCCGTCGCGCACCAGGTTTTCGGCGAACGGCAGGTCCGCGGTGGCGATTGCCTGCCGATAGCCTTTGAGGCGATCCTTCGCCGCGTCCTGCCAGGTTTCACCGTTGACGAAGCCGATCCGGCGATGGCCGGCACTGATCAGATAGGCGGTCGCGGTATGGCCGCCCACCACCTCCGCGGGCACGACCGATGACAGCGTGTGATCGGTCGAATAGCAGTTCAGGAGTACCGTTGGCAGTTTTAGCAAGGCCGGCGGGACCGTCACTTTGCGCGTGAACACGGTCGCGTAGATGACGCCGGCAATGGCCGGGTTCAGCAGTGTTTTCAGGACGCGTTCTTCCATCTCTGCGTTGCCATGCGTCGAGTACACGGCCAGCATGTAGCCGTTGCTCCAGGCCGCATCGCGCGCGCCGTCGATGTTGACGACAGGATGTGGGCTGGTCGATATTTCATCCGCAAGGTAGACGATCAGATTGCGTTCGCCGACGGCAGCCGGTGTCAGAACGCGGGCAGGCAGCTCGTAGCCAAGCTCCTGCGCGGCCTTCAGAACTTTTTTGCGGGTCTCGTCCGAAAATTTTGCGCCGACGGCGCCATTGAGAACAAGCGAAACAGTTGACTGCGACACGCCGATTGCCTTGGCGATGTCAGTCATGGTGGGACGACGCCTGGTAGATTTTTTCATTGTGATGCCGGATCGCGGGAGGCCCAGCCGGGCAAGCCACGGCGGGTCAGAAGCTGGGGCCGCACCCGGCTCCAGCCCTGATCAAGGTAGCACTAATATTTTCAGGTCGCAATCAACCCGGGGACAGCGTTTTCCCTGTGTCTGCTCCGCGTGGCACACGAAATCAGAAGAAATTTATTAATAATAAATTGACCGGATCGACTGATCCATGCGACCCTCACAGCGAATTAAATTACCCATCACTCCCGGGCGTAATGCCGGCAGACGGGTGACCGGGGCTCCCTGGGTCACCCGGCGGCGTCGTGTGATAGCGCGTCGTGGAACTGATGGCCGGAGCGTGGCCGGTCGGCGCGGCGCACGTGTTCGTTATTACGCGTCGAGCGTCGGAGCATCATTTGAACTCTCAGCACACCCGCGTTCCGTTTCACGACGTGGTTTCGCGTCAAGCCCCGCGAAGCGCGAGGGTTTTCGATGCGGGCGCGCTCGACGATGGTTCGCTCGTGACGCTGCGTTGCGGAGCGAGGCGTGCCATCGTCGCGCCGAATGTGGGTGGTTCGATCGCAGCGTTTTATGACGAGGGGGAAGAAGGCGCTGTGCACTGGCTGCGCCCAGCGACCCGAGCTGCCATTGACGAAAGCGATCCGTTGCGCATGGCCAGCTTTCCATTGATGCCTTATTGCAACCGGATCCGCGACGGTCGTTTTACGTTCGATGGGCAACCGTTCCGCCTGCCCACCGTGACCGGGGAATTCGGGCACGCCTTGCACGGGCATGCATGGCGACGCCCATGGCAGGTCGGTTTGTCGCGACCGAACGAGCTGGAACTGCATTTCAGGCACGATGCTGCGCGTCAGACGGGCGCGGACGTTGAACCCGATGCGAGTTGGCCGTTTTCTTACGAAGCGCGTCAGCGTCTGGTGCTCTCTGACGAAGGACTGTCCGTCCGTCTCTGGGCGCGCAATCTTTCCGCGCAGCCGATGCCCTTTGGCTTCGGTCATCACCCGTATTACCCCAGACCTGAAGGCACCCGCATAACCACGAAAGTGCGTGCCATGTGGAAAGCCGATGCCGACCTGTTGCCCGTATCGATAGGCGCTCATCCAGCAGTCGATGCACTGGCCGAAGGCATGCTGGTGGACCAGTTCGCGCTCGATAACAATTTCGCTGGCTGGGAACGCGAAGCGACTATCGCGTGGCCCGGCGAAAAACGTTGTCTTACGCTGCGCGCCGATGCGCCGCTCGACTTCTTCGTGCTCTTCTCGCCTGCGAACACACCTTTCTTTTGTGCAGAGCCGGTCAGCAACACGACCGACTGGCTCAATTCCGACGCGTCGCATGGCGATGTCGGCGGCTGCGTGCTGGCACCGGGGGAGGTCATCGAGGCAGGTTTTGCGTGGGTGCCGGGACAGCTCTGATCAACGTTGCAGCGGTATCCGCGCCCGTGAATGTCGCCAGCTCCCGGCTCGGGTCGCGGTAAGGGATGAGCGGCCAGGAGAACGATCAGCGGTTCGGCGCCGCCGCCGCCAGCCCATCGAGCAGCGCCTGATGAAACGCCTGCGGGTCCTGCATCTGCGGCGCGTGGCCAAGGTCCGCGAATTCCACCAGCGTCGCGTGCGGAATCGCTTTCGCGGCAGCCCTGCCCAGTTCGGGGTAGTGGCCAATCTTCGCGCGCACCTCCGGCGACGCAGCGTCCTTGCCAATCGCGGTCGTGTCCTTCTGTCCGATCAGCAGCAGCGTCGGCATCCGCAGTTGACCGAGTTCATAGACCACCGGCTGCGTATAGATCATGTCGTAGAGGAGCGCCGAATCCCACGCCACTTCCTTTTTGCCCGGCCCGCGATACATGCCGGCCAGCATCTGCACCCACGGCTCGTATTCGGGACGCCACGTCCCCGAGTAATACGTCGCCTGCTCGTAACGGCGGATACCGTCCGCATTCGTCTTCAGTTCCCGCTGGTACCACTCGTCGACCGATAGCGAAGGGACGCCCTTCGCCTTCCAGTCCTCGAGACCGATCGGGTTCACGAGCACCAGTTGCCGCGTCTCGTCCGGATACATCAGTGCATAGCGGATCGCGAGCATGCCGCCCGTCGAATGCCCGATCACGGTGACGTTGTCCGCGCCGATCGACGCGAGCAATGCATGCGTGTTGCGCGCGAGCTGCTGGAAGCTGAACTGGTAGTGCGCCGGCTTGCTCGATTTGCAGAACCCGATCTGGTCCGGTGCGACGACGCGATACCCGGCGTCGCCTAGCCGCTGGATCGTGGTTTCCCACGTCGCCGAGCAAAAGTTCTTGCCATGCAGCAGGACCGCTGTGCGGCCGTTCGAATGAGCGGGACGGATGTCCATATACGCCATATGCAACGTTTCGCCCTGCGACGTGAACTCGAACTGCTGGACCGGCGCCGGATAGTTGAAGCCCTGCAGCTCGGGACCGTAAGCGGGGCCGTCGGCGTTGTCACCGGCCGCGAACGCGGTGACGGGGCCACACGATATGGCAAACGCAACGGCAAGCGGAACGGCTACGGCGGGCAGGAATCGGCGGCGAAATTTCATGGGCATAAGAAAGGCAAAGACAGAAGAACAGGACTGGCGAACGCGGAAGAACCAGGCATGAATCACGAAGCCGGCTGGAAGCAGCCGCTCGCGAAACCTCGCGTAAAACCCGTACCACCGCAAGCCGCTGATTCTACGTCGTGCGCGCCCGATGCGCTGGCCACCTGGTCGCCGGCTTGCAGCGCCCTGCCTCGTGGCACGCTAATTGCGCCCGCGAAAAACCGTGCTTTGCGGTACACCGCACGCCCAGGCAGGACGGATCGAGACGATACTGGCAGCGTCGGCGGCATCCGGGCACGGCGCGCCCATCCATAATCCAGACTATGCGTGGGCCACGATTCAGTGCTAAAACTGTCAGGCGAAGTGGCGAATAAAACAATGGCATTGCACCCGGGGAAACAATCATGGAGACGAAAACATGGAAACTCCGGCAAGCCTCAACGATCTGCAACGCTCCACGCTCGCCATTGTGCTGGCCGGCGGCCGCGGCACCCGTCTCGGGCCGCTCACGAACAAGCGCGTCAAACCGGCCGTTCATTTCGGCGGCAAATACCGGATCATCGACTTCGCCCTGTCGAACTGCCTGAATTCGGGCATTCGCCGCATCGCGGTCGTCACGCAGTACAAGGCGCATTCGCTGATACGCCACGTGCAGCGCGGCTGGGGTTTCCTGCGCGGCGAGTTCAACGAGTTCATCGACCTGTGGCCGGCGCAGCAGCGCGTCGAAGGCGCGCACTGGTATCGCGGCACGGCCGACGCCGTGTTCCAGAACCTCGACATCATCCGCTCGATCAAGCCGAAGTACGTCGTCGTGCTGGCGGGCGACCACATCTACAAGATGGATTACACGCGCATGATCATGGACCATGCGGAAAGCGGCGCGGACTGCACGGTCGGCTGTATCGAGGTGCCGCGCATGGAAGCGGTGGCGTTCGGCGTGATGCACGTGGATGAAAACCGGCGCGTCACGGGTTTTGTCGAAAAGCCCGCCGATCCGCCCGCGATGCCGGGCCGCCCCGACGTCGCGCTCGCCAGCATGGGCATTTACGTGTTCGACGCGCAATACCTGTACACGCTGCTCGAGGAAAACATCACGAGCGCCGCGACGGATCACGATTTCGGCAAGGACATCCTGCCGCGTGTCGTCACGCAGGGGCACGCGATCGCGCATCCCTTCAGCATGTCGTGCGTGTCGTCGGGCAACGAGACGGAACCGTACTGGCGCGACGTCGGCACGATCGACGCGTACTGGGCCGCGAATCTCGACCTCGCCTCGACGATCCCGACGCTCGACCTGTACGACCGCAACTGGCCGATCTGGACGCACATGCAGCAGCTGCCGCCCGCCAAGTTCGTGCGTGACATGAACGGCCTGCAGGGTTCGGGCACGAACCTGATCGTGTGCGGCGGCTGCGTGGTGTCCGGCTCGCAGATTTCGCGCTCGGTGCTGTCGTCGAATTGCGTCGTGAATTCGTTCTGTAACATCAATGAGGCAGTCTTGCTGCCGCAGGTGACGATCGGACCGAGTTGCCGGCTGCGCAAGGTCGTGATCGACCGGGGCTGCACGATTCCGGAAGGCACCGTGATCGGCGAAGACCCGGTGCAGGACAGCGAACGGTTCTATCGCACCGAGAGCGGCGTCGTGCTCGTCACGCCGGAGGCCCTGCGACGACAGGCGGCCCGCCCGACACCGGGAGCATGACGTCAACCCTCGCATCGACCTGGAGTCTCACTTATGACGATGCGCGTCCTGCACGTCGCGAGCGAGCTGTATCCGCTCCTGAAAACCGGCGGACTCGCCGACGTGGTCGGCGCCCTGCCGCCCGCGCTGATCGAACGCGGCGCCGACGTGCGCGCGCTGTTGCCGGGTTTCCCGCCGGTCGTGAGCGGCCTCGCCGATCTGCGGCCGGTGGCCGACCTCGGCAGCCGCTTCGGCGCGGCGCGCGTGACGCTCGAACTCGGCACGCTGCCGGCGACGGGTCTGCAGGTCTACATCATCCGCGCCGACGAGCTGTACACGCGCCACGGCAACCCGTATCTCGACGACGACCACGTGCCTTACGGCGACAACGCGCAGCGTTTCGCGCTGCTCGGCTGGATCGCCGCGCAGCTTGCGCAGTACGTCGACCCGTCGTGGGCACCGCGGATCGTTCACGCGCACGACTGGCACTCGGGTCTCGCGCCCGCTTATCTGAAAGCGGCCGAACGCGAACAGGGCAAGCCCGTCGCGCGCAGCATCTTCACCGTGCACAACCTCGCGTATCAGGGCATTTTTCCGGCGCAGCAGTTCGGACAACTCGGTCTGCCGGCGGATTTCTTCAACATGCACGGCGTCGAGTTTTACGGCCAGCTGTCGTTCCTGAAAGCCGGCCTCTATTACGCCGACCGCATCACCACGGTCAGTCCGACTTACGCACGCGAGATCCAGACACTCGCGCAAGGCGGCGGGCTCGACGCGCTGCTGCGCGAACGCGCGCACGATCTGAGCGGCATTCTGAACGGCGTCGATTATTCGATCTGGAGTCCGGCGAACGACGCCGCGCTGCCCGCGCGCTACACGGCCTCGCGGCTCGCCGGCAAACGGGCCTGCAAGGAGGCGCTGCAAAAGCGCTTCGGCATCGCACAGAAAAGCGATGCGCTGCTGTTCGGTGTGGTGAGCCGCCTGACGGAACAGAAAGGTCTCGACCTGCTGCTGGCCGCCCTGCCGGAAATCATCAAGCGCGGCGGCCAGCTCGTCGTGCTCGGCACCGGCGACCCGGCGCTTGAAAACGGGCTCCTGCGCGTCGCGCAGGCCCATCCGGATGCAGTCGCCGTCGAGCGCGGCTTCGACGAGGCGCTCGCGCATGAGATCGTCGCGGGCAGCGACGTGATCGCGGTGCCGTCGCGCTTCGAGCCGTGCGGGCTCACGCAGCTTTACGCGCTCGCCTACGGTTCGCCGCCGCTCGTGCATTGCGTGGGCGGCCTTGCTGACACCGTGGTCGATGCGTCGCTCGAAAACCTGGCCGACGATCTCGCGACCGGCTTCGTGTTCATCCACTTCACGCCCGATGCGCTGCAGGGCGCGATCCGGCGCGCGTTCGCGCTCTACGGGCGGCGCACCGAATGGAAGGCCACGCAGCAACGCGCGATGCGTCAGGACTTCGGCTGGGGCGCTTCGGCGGAACGGTATCTGGCGCTCTATCGCGGGCTGGTTTGAGGCCGGCGCGCCCGCCGCGCACCGCAGGATGCGCGAAAACACGCTGACGTGATGGTTCGGCGCAACATCGCGGGGCCGGATCGTCTCCACAAGCGCCCAAACTCGGGTATTGTTCCTGAATGCGCTGCAGCACGCACGAACGGCCCGGATCGTCGCGCTGTGTTCGACGCTATGGCCTGAAGCGAGCGCTTCGGGCGATCGGCTCGCCAATCCCTTGTTCACTTCATCGCAAGCGGCGCGCATTGTCCGCGCCGACGAAGCACACCATGAAAAACGTCCTGAGCATTCAGTCGCACGTCGTCTTCGGCCATGCGGGCAACGGCGCCGCGGAATTTCCGATGCGCCGCCTCGGCGTCAACGTGTGGCCGCTCAATACGGTGCAGTTCTCCAACCATACGCAATACGGCCGCTGGACCGGCAGCGCAATCGACGCCGCGCAGATGGAGGACCTCGTCGACGGCATCGGCGCGATCGGCATGCTGCCGCGCTGCGATGCCGTACTCTCGGGATACCTCGGCACGCCCGACCAGGGCCGGGCCGTGATCGAAATCGTGCGCGCCGTGAAGGCCGCGAACCTGAACGCGTGGTACTTCTGCGATCCGGTGATGGGCGCGGCGCCGGGTGGCGCTTCGGGCGGCTGCAAGGTCGAGCCCGGCATCGAGGAGTTTCTGGTGCGCACGATGCCCGAAGTCGCCGACGGCATGGCGCCCAACCATATCGAACTGCAACGGCTTGTCGGGCGCGAAATCGAAACCGTCGAGGAAGCCGTCGCCGCGTGCCGCGAAGTGATGCAGCGCGGACCGAAACTCATGCTCGTGAAGCACCTGCTCGATCGCAATACGCCCGCCGACCGCTTCAACATGCTCGTCGTCACCGAACGCGAAGCGTGGATGGGGCAACGTCCGCTGTATCCGTTCGCACGCCAGCCGGTGGGCGTCGGCGACCTGACGAGCGCGGTGTTCGTCGCGCGAACGCTGCTCGGCGACCCGGTGCGCTCGGCGTTCGAACATACGATCGCGGCCGTCAATGCGGTCGTCAAGGCGACGTGGGAAGCGCATCGCTATGAACTCGAACTGGTCGCCGCGCAAAACGAAATCGCGTATCCGCGCGACTGGTTCGATGCGTGGATCGTGAACGAAGGACACTGAGCACGGCGTGCCCGCAAGCGGGCGAACAGGCGCCCCGCTCGCGCAACGTCCTATAATTCGTGCCCGGGTTGATACGCCTTTCGCGGGCGTGCCGGCCAAATCAGCCATATCCGGCGAATCACACGCGTCACCGCAACAAGGCAAAGAGGCACAGATGGACGGACACATCCGCAGCGAGCGGGAAGAAATCTTCGAGGAATTGTGCATCAGCGTCGACGCCGACGAAGCGCACGAACAGGAAGCCATCGAGTACTTCGAGAGCCAGTTCGGCGAGGCGGATTTCGATCCGGCGCAATGGCTCGACATCGCGCTCTACTACTCTCCGGCGGTGGCGGGCGGCATCATCGATCTCGTCACGGCCGACGACAAGGCGCGCAGCAACATCGCCGAAATCATCGCGGACAATCTCGACATCTCGTACGGCGAGGACGAATGCCAGCAGTTCGCGGAGACGATCCAGTTCGCGATGGCGAACGGCGTGCCGGTCGATCTCGACGTGGTGCTCGACGGCTGCATGCGCGCCATCGACGATCTCGACACCTGGGCGGAAGACGACGTCAAGGAACCGCTCATGCGCCTGCGCGAAGAACTGCTGCGCCTGCAAGGCGAGCATTGATATGCCGGCCGGCGCACCCGCGCCGGCTTCCGGCTGACACCGCCCTCCCCGCCACCCGCCGCGCCTTTCCCTTCTGAGGTCATACCCTGGTCTCGCGCCCGCGCTGCCTGTGCTGAAATGCTCATTCAAAGCGCCGCGAACTGCCAAGACGGCCTC
>CALFSF010000469.1 GCA_937917025.1 uncultured Paraburkholderia sp. | reverse complement strand
TCCAGGAACAGCATCGAAACACATGGCACACGCAACCCACCGACGGCTTGGTCAATGAAACTGATTACCTGGAACATCCAGAGCTGCAAGGGCTGCGACGGCCGGATCGACGCGCGGCGCATTGTCGAACACGCGCGTGCACTCGCCGATTTCGACGTGCTCTGCCTGCAGGAAGTGAGCGACGGTTTCCCGCCGCTCGACGGCGGCGTCGATCAGTTCGCGCAACTCGCCGCGCTATTGCCGGCGTTCTCCGCCATTCCCGGCATCGCGTTGGACATGCAAGCGCCGGACGGCAGACGCGCGCGCTTCGGCAATCTCGTGCTGAGCCGCCTGCCGGTCGCCCATGCGCTGCGGCACGCATTGCCGCAACCGCTGGACGCCGCCGCCCGCAGCATGCCGCGCATGATGCTGGAGGCAACGCTGCTCACCGACGCCGGGCCGTTGCGGGTCATGACGACGCATCTCGAATACCACTCGGGCACACAGCGCGCCGCGCAGGCCGACGCCATTCTGCACGCGCACGCGAATGCCTGCGACCAGGCACGCCGCCCCGCGCCGGCCGCGCCGCCCTCGAGCCCTTACGGCGGAACGCCGCACACCGCTTCGGCCATCCTCACCGGCGACTTCAATTTCGCCAGTGACGATCCGCTACACGCGGCCTTGCAACAGCCGCATGGGCCTCACGTGCCGCGTTTCGCCGATGCATGGCAACGCCGCTACCCCGGCACGGCGCAGCCGCATACGGTCGGCCTGTACGACCACGCGCAGTGGCCGGATTCATTTGCCTGCGATTTCGTCTACGTCACGGAGGACCTGGTGCAGCGGATCGACCGCATCGAAATCGATACGGTGACCCAGGCTTCCGACCATCAACCGATGCTCGTCATTCTCAACTAACGCCATGCTTCCGCTCGAACAGTTCCGCGCCGCCGGATCGATCCATACGGTCTTCACCGACATCGACGACACGCTCACCACCGATGGCGCACTGCTAGCCGAAACGTACGACGCGATGGAGCGTCTGCACCGCGCCGGCGTGCGGATCGTGCCGGTCACCGGCCGCCCCGCCGGCTGGTGCGACCACATTGCGCGGCTGTGGCCGATCGACGGCATCATCGGCGAAAACGGCGCGGTCTATTACTGGTACGACCGCAGTTCCGGGAAACTGCGCCAGCGCCATATCTGCGATGAAAAGACACGGCGCGGCAACGTCGAACGGCTTGCGGCGGTGCGCGCGCACATCCTTCATGCGGTGCCCGAATGCAATGTCGCATCCGACCAGTTCTGCCGCCTGTACGACCTCGCGATCGACGTCTGTGAAGATGTGCCGCCGCTACCCGAACACAAGATCGATCAGATCGTCGCGTTGATGCAGCAGGCCGGCATGACGGCGAAGGTGAGCTCGATCCACGTGAACGGCTGGTTCGGGGTCTACGACAAGCTGAGCATGACGCAATTATTCGTCGCGGAACAATGGGGCGAGGATCTCGACACGCTGCGCGCACACAGCGTATTCGCGGGCGACTCGCCGAACGACGAGCCGATGTTCCGCTATTTTCCGCATTCGATCGGCGTGGCCAACGTGCGCGAGTACACCGCGCGGATGAGTTCGCCGCCGGCGTATGTGACGCAGGGCGCGGGTGGTCACGGCTTTGTCGAACTCGCCGAATATCTGCTTGAACCGCGCTAGATGACGACGCTGACCCGCCGCCGCTTCCTGCGCACCGCCGTTCAAACCGCCGGTGCCGGTGTCGCCCTCGGCGCCCTGCCGCCGTCGATCCGGCGCGCGCTGGCGATTCCCGCGGACCGTCGCACCGGCACGATCGAGGATGTCGAACACATCGTCGTGTTGATGCTCGAGAACCGCTCGTTCGATCACTACTTCGGAACGATGGCGGGCGTGCGCGGTTTCGGCGACCGCTTCCCGGTGCCGGTGGCCGGCACCGGCGCAGGCGCCGCACGCAGCGTCTGGCATCAGACGAACACGAATGCACCCGGCAGCCCGGCCACCGTCACGCCATTCCGTCTGAACACGCAAGCCGATTTCGACCTGATGCGCGTGACGGGAGCACCGCATCTGTGGACCAACGCGCAGCACGCGTGGTCGCAGGGCCAGTTGCATGAGTGGCCGACTTACAAGCACAACCATTCGATGGCGTATTTCGGCAAAAGCGATCTGCCGTTCCAGTTTGCCCTTGCCGATGCATTCACGATCTGCGACGCGTACCACTGCTCGTTCCAGGGCGGCACGAACCCGAATCGCGTCTTCCTGTGGTCCGGCACCGTCGATCCGCGCAGCGAAGGCGATGGCCCCGCGATGGGCAATCTTTATAACAAACTGGGCGGAGGCGATCCGCAGGGCGGTTATCGCTGGACGACCTATCCCGAGCGCCTCGAAGCGGCCGGCGTCAGCTGGCGCATCTATCAGAATCTGCAAGACAACTATGCGCTGAATCCGCTTGCGGGCTTCCGTCGTTACCGGGACTCATGGCATGGGCAGGCAGGGTCGTTGCCGGCCCTCAAGCAGCGCGCGCTATCCACTTTCACGCTCGATGATTTGCAGGCCGACGTGCTCGCCGCCAGACTTCCGCACGTGTCGTGGATCTGTCCCACCGCCGAAGGCAGCGAGCATCCCGCACCGTCGAGCCCCGCGCAGGGCGCCGCATACACCGCGCGCGTGCTCGAAGCGCTCACCGCGAATCCCGCGGTGTGGAGCCGCACTGTCCTGCTTGTGATGTTCGACGAAAACGATGGTTTCTTCGATCACGTTCCGCCGCCGGCGGCGCCTTCCTTTCTCCAGTGGCATGCCGATCCGGCCCATCGCGTGCTGGCGGGAGCCTCGACGGTCGATACCAGCGGCGAATATCACGACTTCCGCAGTGTCGAAAAAGACGATCCCGAGGAACTGATGCATCGGCCCTATGGACTCGGGCCGCGCGTGCCGATGTATGCGATCTCGCCGTGGAGCACGGGCGGCTGGGTCAACTCGCAGGTGTTCGATCACACGTCGGTGCTGCGCTTCATCGAACAACGCTTCGGTGTGCATGAGCCCAATATAAGCGCGTGGCGCCGCGCCGTATGCGGCGACCTGACCTCCGCCTTCGACTTCACGCTGGCGGCGCCGACGCCGTTTCACGCCACGCTGCCCGACATCCGCCCGCTCGCGCAACGCGCGCGGGGACTGCCCGGCACGACCACGCCGCCGCTACCGTCCCAGCCTGAATGGCCCGAGCAGCGGCGTGGCACCCGTCCCTCGCGGGCGTTGCCATATGAACTTCAGGTCGATGCACAAAGCGATGCTGCATCGGCCGGCCTGCGGCTCACATTCCGCAACACCGGCCGCGCCGCCGCCGTCTTTCACGTGTACGACCGCCGGCATCTCGAACTGATCCCGCGTCGCTATACCGTCGAGCCAGGCAAGTCGCTGGATGACGTGTGGGCCATCGACAAGTCCGCGGGCTATGACCTGTGGGTGCTCGGTCCGAACGGCTTTCATCGGCACTTCACCGGTCTCACCGTGAGCGTCGGTGCGCCTGAAGTACGCGTCAGCCATGACGCGCCGCACTGCCAGTTGCTGATCACGTTCGTCAATGCCGGCGATACCGCGCTTACCTGCGTTATCGCGTCAAACGCGTATTACACCGGCAAACCGATTGCGATCGACATCCCGCCAGCCAGTCGGACAACACAACCGTGGCTGCTCACCGAAAGCGGCGGATGGTACGATTTTTCGATCACGGCGCCGTCTCACGCCGGTTTTTCCAGACGCGTGGCGGGCCGGCTCGAAACAGGCCGCGACTCGATCAGTGATCCGGCAATGGGCGGCCCTGCCCTCGTGCACGCGTGACGCAGCCGCCACGTCGTTCATGACGTCTCGCCTGGAGGCCGGTCGAGACAGCCGGACATCCGCGCACGTTGCCTTGCATGAGATGGCCGCCCGATTCGCAACCCGCAGTGTGCCTGATCACCGGCGGCCTCATCGACGTCAAGGTCGCATGGCCACCGTGTGACCGCCGGCAGGACCAGGCTCAGCGCCGCGCGGGCGCGATCCGGCTCGCGGAGACATCCGCCGTGCGGGTCGTGGCCGCCGGCACACCTTCATTGAGCTGTTCGAGGCTCATGTGGCGGGTTTCCGGCGCGAGCCAAAACGAAATCAGCAGACCCAGCAGCGCAATGCCGAAGAAGAACCACAAGGCCGCGCTCGCGCCCCACCACGCCACGAAGTTCGGGAACACCAGCACGCCGAGAATCGAACCGATGCGGCTCACCGACGTCGCCAGTCCCGAGGCGCCCGCCCGCACCTCGGTGGGAAACAGCTCGGTTGGATAGACGAAGTTCAGAATGCCGCCGCCCGAATTGGCGAACAGCACCGCGCAGCTGAACAGCACGACGAGGAACGCGAAGGTCGGCTCGGAATTGAGCGCAAGCACGAGGAGCGCCGCCGATAGCCCGGCAAACGACGTGATGAGCAGCGGCCTGCGGCCCCATCGGTCGACGAGATTCATACCGGTCACCGCGCCCAGCAGCCCGAGCAGCGCGATCAACCCGGAGCCGGTGATCGCCAGCACACGCGAGCCATGCGACAGCGGCGTGATGATGGTGGGCGCGTACATCGAGATGCCGTAATACGCGGTCGCATAGCAGAACCAGAAACCGAGCACGAACACGGTTCGACGCAGCATCGGCCTCGCGAACAGGCCGGCGAAATTCATGGCGGCGCCAGTCTCCTGGACAAGCGTGGCCGGCTGTCCGGTCACCTTGAGCATGACCGCTTCGGCTTCCTCATGACGCCCTTTCGACTGCAGCCAGCGCGGCGACTCGGGCAGCGCGATCCGGAAAAAGAAAATGACCAGCGCGAACGCCGCGCCAATACCGAGCATGTAGCGCCACGCGTCATTGCCCAGCGGAAGGCATGCAAGGCCGATCACATAGGCGGCCACCGCGCCGACGAACCACATCGCCGCGAGGAACGTTCCGTGCTTGCCCCTGCGTTGCTTCGAACTGAATTCGGCGACGAGGGTCGCGGAGATCGGATAGTCGGCGCCAATGCCGACGCCAAGCAGGAAGCGGCACAGAATCAGCTGCCACGCGTTCTGCGCGCACGCGCTCAGCGCCGCGAACACGACGAAGGCTAGCAGGTCGATCACGTACATGGCCTTGCGGCCGAACCGGTCGGTCAAACGCCCCAGCCACACCGCGCCGATGAACGAGCCGATGATCGCGGACGAGACGACCATGCTCTGCGCGCCGGCGCCCAGCTGCCATTGCTTGATCACCGAGGGTAACGCGACCGCAACGACCGTCAGATCAAAGCCGTCGAGAAACGTCCCGCCGGCGGACAGCAAGGTAACCTTGCGCTGAAAGCGGCGGACCTGTTGCGTATCCAGGTTGTCGAAACTCATTGAAACTGTCTCCGGTAGTGGTCCGTTTCGGCCGGTACGTCTCCTCACGAACTCGTTTCATGGGGCGGAACGAGGCGGGCGAGTCCAGGCGAACAGCGCGCGCCGTTTCGCGTTCCACGGCAATGGAGCCGTTATAGATCGTTTTGCACGTTGTTGCAATTAGGGCGATCATTTGTGCAAATGCCGTTTTTGTAATGGCACCATGGCTGGGGCCGCGGCACATCGCGCAGCCACACAGGGAATGACAGGCTGGAAATGCACGCGCCCGACTTGACCGGGTCGTGTCGGTACGGACAGAAATGCACTTGGGAACGCATGAAAGATCGGGCGACAATCGTATGCTGGCGCAGAGGCAAAGTGCTGCTGGTGGCTCGCGCGCGCTCGCGCTGGTCACTGCCGGGCGGGACGATACGCCGGTACGAAACACCGCTGGAGGCTGTAAAACGCGAACTGGAGGAGGAAACCGGGCTCACCGGCATCGAGCCGGCTTATCTGTTCCAGTTCGGCGGCCTCAGCAAGTTGCACCACGTGTTCGCGGTGAAACTTGCGTCCGACGTCTCGCCGACGCCAGGTAACGAGATATCGCGATGTCGCTGGTTCAGCCCGCTCCAGATCGCCACCCTGTCGGCGAGCGTGCCGACACGCGGGATCATTGAGGTGGTATTCAGCGAGCGATGCCTGCGCGCGGCAGCCGCGACGCCTGACGGTTGAGTGGTGCACAAACAGCCGGGCACTGACGCCTGGAGCGGCGCGACATCGGAACTACGCGCCGTTAAGGTACAAGTCCACCTTGACCGGCGGTTTTCTCATGCGCAACAGATACAGCGTTCATTCCCCATGGCGATTCAGCCGTTCTCGCCCGGCGTGTACGACGACAGGTTCAACAAGCCGTTGCTCTGCGCGTACTGAAAGAGCTCCGAATCGCGTTCGAGACCGAGCTTGCGCATCGCGGTGTTCTTCTGCGTGCTGATGGTCTTGATGCTGCGGCTCAGCTGCTCGGAAATTTCCTTGATCGTCATGCCGGACACGAACAGGCGCACCACTTCGAGTTCACGCCGCGACAGGATCACTTCGCTCGTCTTGCCGCCCGCGTTCATGCGCAATGTATCAAGCGACGCGCGCACCGAAGGACTCATGTATTCCATCTTGCGGCTCACGTGCTGCACGGCGAGCCCGATGTGGCTCAGATCGTCGGACTTGTTGACGACCGATTCGACGCCCAGGTCGCTCAGGCGCTTCAATAGCGCAGCGTTCTCGAGCATCGTGAGCACGACGATGCCGAGCGTCGGGAAATTGCGCCGCAGATAGCTGATCAGCGGCAGGCCGTCGCCGTACTGGCCGCCCGGCATGGCGAGATCGGTCACCAGGACGTCGCAGGGAATGCTCTGGAGAATATGGATGAGTTCGGTGGACTGCTTCGCTCGCGCGACGACCTCGATGCCGGCGAACTTGAGCAACGCGTTCTCGGCACCGAACAGAATGACCGGATGGTCGTCGGCCACCACGACTCTGATGTTCTCCTGCATGCACGCCCTCGACGGAAGCTAAATGACGGTCTGTCTGTCATTTAACGTATTCTAGATTTGTTAGTCTTGCTTGCGGTTTCGGTCACATCGCAATTCATCCGAATATAGCCGATTTCCTTGCAGGCCGGCCTGTTCGGGAAAGAGAATCGCCTCAAACACACACCTCAATGAACCAGAATCGACGCGTGAGCGCAAAATAGGGACAATAATCCTCGTGACGATGGCCGCGTCGCGGCCCCCGGCAGTAATCATTTTGCATGGGACCGGAGTAAGCGCTGAAGCGCCAACTCTGGTCGACCGCAATGGCTTGCATGGGACCAGAGTAGGCGCTGAAGCGCCAACTCTGGTCGACAGGAGAACCGGTACATGCGTTCGCGTTGCCTCGTGGGATCGCCTGCTTCGCTCCGCTCTCATCTGCCCTCCCTCGTACTGGCGATGTCCAGCCTCGCGCTCGTCGCCACCCAGGGTCCGCACGCGCTCGCGCAGGGCACGTTCGGGCTTTCGAGCACGAGTTTTCATGCCGGCGGCTCCGTCGGCGATGCCCAGGTCTTCGATCAGGCCGGCTGCAAGGGCGGTAACCGTTCGCCGCAACTTTCATGGCACGACGCACCGGCCGGCACGCGCAGCTTCGCGCTCAGCATCGTCGACCCCGATGCGCCCGGCCGCGGCTGGTGGCACTGGGCGGTGGCCGGCATTCCTTCGAGCGTCGACCGGCTGCCGGAAAACGCCAGCGCCTCGGGTTATATCCAGAAGCTCGGGGCCGTCGAGGCGCGTAACGACTTCGATACCGACGGCTACGGCGGCCCATGTCCGCCCGCCGGCAAGCCACATCACTACGTAATCACGGTGTACGCGCTCGATACGTCGAACCTGCGGGTGGCGCAGGGCCGGCCCGCGCTGATGTTCGAGCACGAGATCGACACCGCGACGCTCGGCTTCGCGCGGATGGTGGTGACCTACGGCCGTTAGCGCGCGGACGGCGGCGTCCCCCGGCAGCACGCTGCATCCAGACATGATGCAATGCGAAAACCGGCGCGGCCGGGCGTCCGCGCTTCGCTCAACCTGTTCTGGAGATCGCTCATGTCGAAAATCGTCATCGTGTATCACAGCGGTTATGGCCACACGAAGAAGGTTGCCGAAGCCGTGCTTGCCGGCACGCTCGACGCCGGCGCCGACGCGAAACTGGTCGCCGTGGGCGAACTCGACGAGGCGGCCTGGGCTGAACTCGACGCCGCCGACGGCATCATCTTCGGCGCGCCGACCTACATGGGCGGCGCATCCGCCGACTTCAAGAAATTCGCCGACGCCAGCTCGAAGCCGTGGCTCACGCAAAGCTGGAAGGACAAGATTGCCGCCGGCTTCACGAACTCCGCGACGATGAACGGCGACAAGTTCTCGACGATCCAGTACTTCATCTCGCTCGCGATGCAGCACGGCATGATCTGGGCGGGGATGGGCATCATGCCGTCGAACACCAAAGCGGCGACGCGCAACGACCTGAACTACATCGGCGGTTACGCGGGACTGCTGACGCAGTCGCCCGCGGATGCATCCGCCGAGGAAGCGCCGCCGCAAGGCGATCTCGATACAGCGAAGGCGTTCGGCGCGCGCGTCGCGGCCGTCACGGCGCGCTGGAGCGGCAACCGGCAGGGCTAACCGCGCGGCGATGACGTGGCGAGGGCGACGTACGGGCGCGCTGTGAGGGCCGCCTCGTAAACGCCACCCATTCGTCGAATACCGCAGTCAATCTCCCCGCAATGCACCTGCAACACGATGCATCTGCCATTGAACGCCGTGATTTCGGCGTCATTTTCGTGGCGCATCGTCTTTTTTCGCCGACGCTTTCCGCACGCGCGCCGCCATACGGTCTTAAAATGGCGTTCCGGCGCCGCGTGGCGTCCACGCATTCCAGCACCCGCAAGCCAGTGAGATCGAGATGAGCACGAAAGTTTTTGTCGACGGACAGGAAGGCACGACCGGCCTGAAGATTTTTGAATACCTGTCGCAGCGCGCCGACGTGGAAATCCTGCGTATCGACGAAGCAAAGCGCAAGGATCTCGACGAGCGCCGTCGTCTCATCAACGCGTCGGACGTGACGTTCCTGTGCCTGCCGGACGTGGCATCCCGCGAATCCGCTTCGCTGGTTGAAAACGATCACACCGTGCTGATCGACGCGAGCACCGCATTTCGTACCAGTGCCGACTGGGCGTACGGCCTGCCGGAACTGGCCCGCTCGCAGCGCGAGCGTCTGCGCACGGCAAAGCGGATCGCCGTGCCGGGCTGCCATGCATCGGCGTTCGTGCTCGCCATGCGCCCGCTCG
>CALFSF010000468.1 GCA_937917025.1 uncultured Paraburkholderia sp. | reverse complement strand
CGCGCGGCGTACGAGTAGTCCGAATCCAGGGGCAGATGATGCGATGCAAAAAGATCGCTAACCTTTTGAAAGAGTGCGAAAAGATAGCTCATGGCGATTCCTTGTTGAGTGCTGGGATCAGGGTTTTCCCTTGGAAGTAATAATAGGGTTTTCCCTAAGAAAAAGCCAGAAAAAAATGATGTCCCTGATGTGGTCATCCGTCGCATGCCTCTTCACGGCGAGGTGCGCGGTGGGGTCAGACCAAACACGTGCATGGAGGATTCGTCGGGCATCGGCTCCCGCCACGCAATAACCGGGAATCTGGCCGGTCAGCACCAGAACTTCCTCTGGGCACCCTGATAGAATGCCAGAGCCTCAACGTGCTGGATTGCTGATGAGATTGCTTGATGCACTGGTCGAACAACGTATTGCCGCCGCAGCCGCGCGTGGCGAGTTCGACGACTTGCCCGGCGCCGGTCTTCCGCTGACGCTCGATGACGACGCCCTCGTCCCCGAGGAAGTGCGCGTCGCCAACCGGATCCTGAAGAACGCGGGCTTCGCGCCGCCGGCTGTCGAACAACTGCGGGCGCTGTGCGATCTCAAGAACGAACTGAAGGCCGTGAGCGACTGCGCCACGCGCGGCCGTCTTCAGGCAAAAATGCTCGCGCTCGACATGGCGCTCGAATCCCTGCGCGGCGGCCCGATGGTCGTGCCGCACGAATACTGCCGGCGTATCGCTGAGAGGCTGTCGGAACGCGTGCTGATCGACGAACCCGGCGAGGTGGCCTCATCGTGAGCGGCGATGCCCCGGTTTCGGATTCCGCTTCGAACGAACGCGACCGCCATTTCATGTCGCTCGCCCAGGCCGCGGCCGAGGCGGCGCGGGCGGCCGGCGAGGTGCCGGTCGGCGCGGTCCTCGTGCGGGGCGACGAAGTCATCGCGACGGGCTTCAATCATCCGATCGGCGGACACGATCCGTCCGCGCATGCCGAAATGGCCGCGCTGCGCGCCGCGGCAGAAGCGCTCCAGAACTACCGGCTGCCCGGCTGCGAACTGTTTGTCACGCTCGAACCCTGTCTGATGTGCGCCGGCGCCATCATGCATGCGCGCATCGCGCGCGTCGTGTTCGGCGCGCGTGATCCGAAAACAGGGGCGTGCGGCAGCGTCGTCGATGCGTTTGCGAATCCGCAGCTCAATCATCACACGACGGTCGTCGGCGGCGTACTCGAGGACGCGTGTGGCGCGGCGCTCAAATCTTTCTTCGCGGACCGGCGACGCGCGAGCCGTGAAGCGCGTTCGGCCCGCACGACGGAATCCGCGTCTGTGACCGGCGATGCATCCACGCCGGCCGAAACGCGTTAATCTGAACGGTCCCCATCAGAGCGTTTACCCATTTCACCTATGATCGCGCCTCGCACAATCGAACTGATCGCACCCTCAGGCTATCCGCATGATCCGGCTGTCATTCACCGCGCGCTCGGCCGGCTTCGCCAGCAAGGGCATCACATCCTGGGCGTGCAGGCAACCGAGCGCCGCTTTCAGCGGTTCGCGGGGACGGACGGCGAGCGCGCCGCGGAACTCAACCGCCTCGCGGATGCGTCGCGCAAGCTGCCCGATATCGTGTTGGCCGTGCGGGGCGGTTACGGCGCGGTGCGCATCCTGCACGGCCTCGACTACGAAGGCCTGCAGCGACGCCTCACGGATCAGCCCGTTGCATTCGTCGGTCACAGCGATTTCACGGCCATCCAGATGGCGTTGCTCTCGCGTGCCGGTCTGACCACCTTCGGCGGTCCGATGCTGATGAGCGATTTCGGGGCCGAGAAAGTCAGCAGCTTCACGATGCAGCATTTCTGGGAAACGCTGTCGAAACCGTCCTTCACGGTCACGAGCCACGTTCCTCAGGTGCAGTCCGTGGATGTCAGCGGCACGCTGTGGGGGGGCAATCTGGCGGTGCTGACATCGCTCGTCGGCACGCCGTACATGCCGCCCGTCGAGCAAGGCATTCTTTTTCTCGAAGACGTCAACGAGCAGCCGTTCCGGATCGAACGGATGATTTACCAGTTGCATCTGTCGGGCATTCTGGCGCGACAGCAGGCGCTCGTGCTCGGCGATTTTTCCGGCGGCAGACCGTTCGACTACGACAATGGCTACGACCTGAACGCAATGGTCGGACAGATCCGCTCGGTGATCGGTATTCCGGTGATCACGGGCCTTCAGTTTGGCCACGTCGAGGATATGCTGACGTTGCCTGTCGGCGCCAACGCACGACTCAAGGCCGACGGACATGGCTTTACGTTGACGGTCTCCGGATACCCACACTTCACCTGAAGATCGTTCCCTCCGAGGGAAAGCGGGCGTTGCCCGTTTTATTTTTCATGTAAAAACGCAACTAACAGTCTTATATTTCAACGTCTCCGCACGCACACAAGCTGCCAGGAAAGGAGAAGGGTTGTTGACAAAAAACCCGCTAACAGACGCTCGTCTGTTTCACCGTAAAATCGTCACAGGCACCTTGATACAACGCATCTGTCCATTCGGTCCGGGTCGGTAGCGGTTGTTTGACCCGGGGATTGTCGCTAATCAAGCCTGAAAATTGTTGACAATTTTAATGTCCATCCTAAGATGACCAACATAGCGAGACACACATCATGTCTGAAAACATAGCCGCAGCTTCCGCAGGCACGAAACCCGAAGTGATCGCCGAGCGCATTCGCGCCGCGATCCTCGAACATCGGCTTTCGCCGGGCACCAAGCTAACCGAGGCGCAGCTCTGCGAAGTGTTCGGCGCAAAGCGGGGAGCGATCCGTCAGGCGCTTGCGCTGCTCGCGACCGACCACCTCGTCGATCTCGAACCGAATCGCGGTGCGTTTGTCGCAAGCCCGTCGCTGCAGGAAGTTCACGAGGTCTTCGAGATGCGTCGCATCGTCGAACTCGCGGTAGTCGAAAAGATTTGCACCGGGCACGGGGCGCGTCGGCTGAAAGGCATCAGCGGCACGATCGGCCGCGAACGCAAGGCGTTCGAAACGCGTGATTTTCCCGCGTGGATCCGTCTGTCCGGCGAGTTCCATACCGAGCTTGCGTCGCTGACCGGCAACACGGTGTTGTGTGACTGTCTGAACGGCCTCGTCGCGCGTTCGACATTGATCTCGGCACTGTACGAATCGCTGGGCCGTAGCCCGTGTTCGTTCGAGGATCACGAAGCGATTCTCGTCGCGCTCGACGCCGGCAATGCAACGGAAGCCGCAGCCCTGATGTCGCGCCATCTGCAAAGCGTGGAACTGAAGATGCTCGACCGCCCGGCAAACAGCGCGGCGGACCTGCACGAAATATTTGGCGCGCGCGCAGGGCGGCACGTGTAAGCCACTGGTATGACAACGGCGCGCCCGGCGTGGCTGCGCTGCACTGACTGTGAATTGAAGATCGAATGAATGCACGGTGACGTGCTGCGCTGACATGCAGCGCGCGCTGTGCTCACGAAGACGTTTGAGTATGGGTCCGCGGCCCGTTCCAGGCGATGAAAACAAGTACGTAAGTACGGAGACAACCGCGGCGCCCGCAGGCGAACGTGCCTTGCCGTAACGAAAACGGCGCGCAACGCAGGCAGGCGAGAGTGCCCCACGATCAGTGTTCGACTGATCTCATTTCAAGGAGGAGTCATGGCTCAGTTCAGTGCAGCATCGGGTAACCCCGCCATTCCCGCGTTCGAGGAGGGTGTCGTCGACGGCGATCCATCCATGCCCGCGGGCTACAGCGAACGTCTGTACAACGAAGATCTTGCGCCGCTCGAACATCAGACGTGGAGTGCGTACAACATCTTCGCGTTCTGGATGTCGGACGTGCATAGCGTCGGCGGTTATGTGTTCGCGGGAAGTCTCTTTGCGCTCGGCCTGACAAGCTGGCAGGTGCTGATCGCGCTGCTCGTCGGCATTACGGTCGTCAACCTGCTGTGCAACCTGATCGCGAAGCCAAGCCAGCTGAACGGCGTGCCGTATCCGGTCGCGTGCCGCTCGACGTTCGGCGTGCTCGGCGCGAACGTGCCGGCTGTGATTCGCGGCCTGATCGCAGTCGCATGGTACGGCATCCAGACGTATCTCGCATCGAGCGCGCTCGTGATCGTCGTGCTCAAGTTCTTCCCGCAGATGCTGCCTTATGCCGACGTGCACCATCACGGCTTCATGGGCCTGTCGACGGTCGGCTGGGCCGGTTTCATGCTGCTCTGGGTACTTCAGGCATTCGTGTTCTGGAACGGCATGGAAACGATCAAGAAGTTCATCGACTTCGCCGGACCGGCCGTGTATATCGTGATGTTCATTCTGGCCGGCTACATGGTGTGGCGCGCGGGCTGGCGGAACATCGGCATCAACCTGGGCGGCGTGAAGTATCACGGCATGGAAGTGGTGCCGGTGATGATCACGGCGATCTCGCTGGTGGTGTCGTATTTCTCCGGACCGATGCTGAACTTCGGCGATTTCTCGCGCTACGGCAAGAGTTTTCGCAGCGTGAAGCGCGGCAATTTCTGGGGCTTGCCGGTCAACTTCCTCGCGTTCTCGCTGGTCACCGTGATCACGACGGCCGCCACGCTGCCGGTGTTCGGCCAGCTGATTACCGATCCGGTCGAAACGGTGGGCCGCATCGATTATCCGATGGCCGTCGTGCTGGGCGCGCTGACCTTCACGATCGCGACGATCGGCATCAACATCGTGGCGAATTTCGTCTCGCCGGCGTTCGACTTCTCGAACGTGGCGCCGCGTCTCATCAGCTGGCGCGCGGGAGGGATGCTGGCGGCGGTGGCGTCGATTTTCATCACGCCGTGGAACCTCTTCAACAATCCGGCGGTGATCCATTACACGCTCGATGTACTCGGCAGCTTTATCGGCCCGCTGTACGGCGTGCTGATCGTCGACTTTTACCTCGTGAAGCGTCAGAAGATCGAACTGCACGATCTGTACTCGATGTCGGAAAAGGGCGCGTACTGGTATCGCAACGGCGTGAACTACACGGCTGTCATGGCGCTGCTGCCGGCGGCCGCGATCGCGGTGGCCTGCGTGCTCGTGCCGGGCATGAACGGCATGGCGAATTTCTCGTGGTTCATTGGGGCGCTCCTCGGCGCCGTGTTCTATCGCGCGCTCGCGCGCAAGTAAGCAGGTAAGTGACGTTGCCGCAAGGAGTCGACATGCGTATCAAGCTCATCAATCCCAACACGACGCAGCGAATGACGGACGCGATGGGCCGCTGTGCCCGGGACGTCGTCGCGCCCGGCACCGAACTCGTTGCGGTCAGCCCGGCGATGGGGCCGCCGTCCATCGAAGGCTATTACGATGAGGCGCTTGCCACGCCCGGTCTGCTGGCCGAGATCGCGGCGGGCGAGCGCGAGGGCTTCGACGGCTACGTGATCGCGTGCTTCGGCGATCCGGGGTTGTACGCGGCACGCGAGCTGGCGCGCGGCCCGGTGATCGGCATTGCCGAAGCCGCGATGCACGCGGCGAGCGTGCTGGCGCCGGGCTTCTCCGTCGTGACGACGCTGTCGCGCACCTGCGGCATGGCGTGGCATCTCGCCGAGCGCTACGGCATGAAGCGCTTTTGCCGCAACGTGCGCGCAACCGACGTCGCCGTGCTCGAACTCGACCGTCCGGGGTCGGCGGCGCGTCGCATCATCCTCGACGAATGCCGCCGGGCGCTCGACGAAGACGGTTCGGACGCGATCGTGCTCGGTTGCGCGGGCATGGCGGAACTGTGCGCGGAAATCGAAGATGCGCTGGGGGCGCCGGTGATCGAGGGCGTCACGGCGGCGGTCAAATGGGTCGAGGCACTGGTGTCGTTGCGTCTGGGCACGGCCAAGCGCGGCGACTATGCGCGGCCGCTGGCAAAGCGCTATGACGGCGAGTTCGCGCGTTTCAGTCCGGCGGGCGATGTCGCGGGTGCGACTCGCGCCCCCGGCAGTGCGGGCGCGACGGGTGCAGCGGCAGTAGGGGTAAACGCGAGCACTTCGACGGGAGAAATCGCGCTCACGGCGCCGACGCACATACATTCCGTCTGACCCGCACTATCTGCCCGGATGTATGGGCGCATCCGGGTGTTTTCGCTACACTGACTTCGTCCTGGCGGCAGGACAGCGACGTGGTTTTCCGCCGTTTCGCGCCTGTCGTCCCCGCGGATTCCCGTCGCAACGTCATTACCCGGTTTTCGTCAAAATCATGTCACTCGATTCGAACTACCCACGCGATCTGATCGGCTACGGTCGCCATCCGGTGCAGGCGAACTGGCCCGGTCGCGCCCGCGTTGCCGTGCAGTTCGTGCTCAACTATGAAGAAGGCGGCGAGAACTGCGTGCTGCATGGCGATCCGGGCTCGGAGCAGTTCCTGTCGGAAATCGTCGGCGCGGCAGCCTATCCGTCCCGGCACATGAGCATGGAGTCGATCTACGAATATGGCTCGCGCGCCGGCGTGTGGCGCATCCTGCGCGAATTCGAAAAGCGCAGGTTGCCGCTGACCGTGTTCGGCGTGGGCATGGCGATCGAACGTAACCCGGAGCTCGCGCGCGCATTTGTCGAACTCGGTCATGAGATCGCGTGCCACGGGTATCGCTGGATTCACTATCAGGACGTTTCGCCGGAGAAAGAGGCCGAACACATGCGTCTTGGCATGGAGGCGATCGAACGCATCACGGGCGAGCGTCCGCTCGGCTGGTACACCGGCCGCGACAGTCCGAACACCCATCGTCTCGTCGCGGAGTACGGCGGCTTTCTGTACGACTCGGATTATTACGGCGACGACCTGCCGTTCTGGATGGACGTCGAAGTGACGGGCGGCGAAACGAAACCGCAACTGATCGTGCCGTACACGCTCGACACCAACGACATGCGTTTCGCGAGCCCGCAGGGCTTTAACACCGCCGATCACTTTTTCACATATCTGCGCGACGCGTTCGACGTGCTCTACGAAGAGGGCGACGAAGCGCCGAAGATGCTGTCGATCGGCATGCATTGCCGGCTGCTGGGTCGTCCGGGCCGCTTCCGCGCGTTGCAGCGTTTTCTCGATCATATTGAGCAGCACGACCGCGTCTGGGTAACACGGCGCGTCGATATCGCGCGTCACTGGCGCGAACATCATCCTTACCAGCACAACAACCATGGGGCAGCGGTATGAAGGCCATGCAATATACCCTCGACCAGCTCAATCACATCTCGACCGACGCGTTCGTCGCGGCGCTGTCGGGCATTTTCGAACACTCGCCGTGGGTCGCCGAAATTGCCGCTTCGCAACGGCCTTACGCCGATATCGACGCGTTGCATCGCACGATGTCGCACGCGGTCGAAACGGCTGGCGAAGCGAAACAGCTCGCGCTCGTCAACGCTCACCCGGAGCTCGCTGGTAAAGCCGCGGTGCGTGGCGAGCTGACCGCCGAGTCGACGCGCGAGCAGAGCGGCGCCGGCCTCTCGCAATGCACGCAGGAAGAGTTCGACAAGCTGTTGCAGCTGAACCACGCGTATCGCGAGAAGTTCGGCTTTCCGTTCATTCTCGCGGTGCGCGGCTATGACCGCCACGGCATCATCGCGAACTTCGAGGCGCGTGTGAACAACAGCCGCGAGGACGAGCTGCGCGCGAGCCTCGACCAGATCTATCGCATCGCACGCTTCCGACTCGATGACCTGATCGACGCGTAAGTGCATCAGGTGCTTGAGGTGCGCCAGATGCACCACACAGGCTGAAGCGAAATCGAAGCGAAGCGTTTTTCGCACTAACAGACACAAAGGAAGACAACGATGGCACTCCCGATTCTCGATCCCAACGCTCCCGACTTCACGCGCCGCTATGTGAACCTGGCGGACCCGCGTCTGGGCGCACAGGCGCTCGAAACCAGCGACGATTTCTTCGCGCCGAAGGAACGCATGCTGAATCCCGAGCCGGCCGTCTTCATTCCGGGCAAGTACGACGACCACGGCAAGTGGATGGACGGCTGGGAGACGCGTCGCAAGCGTATCAGCGGTTACGACTGGTGCATCGTGAAGCTCGCGCGCCCGGGCGTGATCAAGGGTCTCGACATCGACACGAGCCACTTCACCGGCAACTTCCCGCCGGCGGCTTCGGTTGAAGCGGCGCGTGTAGTGGACGGCGCGCCGAACCAGTCGACGCAATGGACCGAAATCATTCCTTCGATGACGCTGCAAGGCAACAGCCATCATTACGTCGACGTCACCGATGCGAACGCGTTCACGCATCTGCGCGTCAATATCTATCCGGATGGCGGCATTGCGCGTCTGCGCGTGTATGGTCAGCCGCAGGTCGACTGGGCGGGCGCGAGCCGCACCGAACAGTTCGATCTGGCCGCGATGGAAAACGGTGCGTATCTCGTGGCGGCGAACAACCAGCACTTCGGCGCCGCATCGACGATCCTGATGCCGGGCCGTGGCGTGAACATGGGTGACGGCTGGGAAACGCGCCGTCGCCGCGAGCCGGGTAACGACTGGGCGATCGTGGCGCTGGCGCAGCCGGGCGTCATCAGGAAGATCGAAGTCGACACGGCCCACTTCAAGGGCAACTTCCCCGACCGCTGCTCGATTCAGGCCGCGTACGTGACGGGCGGCACGGACAGCTCGCTGGTCACGCAGGCGATGTTCTGGCCCGTGCTGCTCGGCGAACAGAAACTGCAGATGGACAAGCAGCATTACTTCGAAAGCGAGGTTGCGGCGCTCGGGCCGGTCACGCATGTGCGCTTTAACATCATTCCGGACGGTGGTATATCGCGTCTGCGTCTGTGGGGCACGCTCGCATCATGAAAACGCTCGCCATCGAACCGTTGACGCGCGAAGCGTTCGCCCCGTTCGGCGACGTAATCGAACTCGAGGGCGCGAAGCAGATTCCGATCAATCTCGGCACGACGATCCGCTTTCACGATCTCGCGAAAGTCGACGTGACGGACGAGGGCGGCCGCACGCTCGTCAACCTGTTTCGCGGACAGCCGCGCGTGCTGCCGTTCGAGGTGAAAATGCTCGAGCGGCATCCGTTGGGAAGCCAGGCGTTCGTGCCGCTCAACGACAAGCCGTATCTGGTGGTCGTGGCGCCGACGGGTGAGCTGGATGCTTCGGGGATTCGCGCGTTCGTCACGAGTGGCTGGCAGGGCGTGAACTACGCGAAGGGCGTCTGGCACCATCCGTTGATCGCGCTCGGCGAGGTAAGCGATTTTGTCGTCGTCGATCGTGGCGGCGACGGGCTGAATCTCAAC
>CALFSF010000467.1 GCA_937917025.1 uncultured Paraburkholderia sp. | reverse complement strand
GATTGTTCGAGGGCATTGATGATGAAGAAAGCACCTAACGGTAAAGGCCAGAAGCGCGCCTACGTCTATCTCCGCCTCTCCGTCGACAAGGAGGGCGGCACACCCCAGAGCATCGCGGGTCGCGTGCAGCCCTTGAAGACGGGATCCCTCAGTGGATTCATGCGCGGATTCATGTGCGCCTCCGCCTCAGCTCGTCGGGATCAGCATCGCCGCGATCACCGTGGCGCAGCCCACGAACAGGCCGCCGATGAACACGTTGGCAATGTCGCCAAAGCGCGCATGCTGGAACATCATCTTGAAGCCCGCCCAGATGATCGAGATCGAGCACACCACCGCACCCACGCTAAGCAGCGTGGTCTGGATCGTCGTGAGCAGCGTGTTGACCTGCGAGAGCTGCGCGTATGCCGGCGTTACCGTCTGCATCACCATGGGCACAATCGCGAGGCTGCGCCAGGCATGTCGCGCCGATCCGGGCATCCGAAACTGCGGCGAAATCCCTTTATACTTGATATGTAGTCCTGATTTCATGAATTGCTCCTGTCACACACGTTGTCTCTGCTTGCTCAGAACACCACAGCGCTGTCCTGCGTCATATCGTCTGCCTGACCGGCCTTCTGGTCCGTCCTGCCGTCCCCGGGGGACCCGAAGCCAGCGCGACTACGGGATGGGTCGGATCGCGCGGCCGCCGGTCGGGAGGGAATGACGCGAATGGGCGGAACATCGGTGGTAATGGCCGGAACCACCGGATCCGGCCGCGCAGCCTGGGCGACGACCCGCTGCACATAGCCCGTCCGGAACCCGCTGGAAAAGTCTCCGCTCGCGTAGCACGAGAGCCCCGCGCGCAATGCGTTCTGCGCTTCCGGATGCCTGAGCCTCGCGCGCTCGAAGCAGCCCTGGAGAATGGCCGCGCCGGCGGCGAGATTGCGGCAAGGATCGAAAACGGCCTGCGGCGTCAGCCCGAGCCGGACGCAGTTCGCGCGGTTCACCTGTGCGAGTCCTGCGCTGTAATTCCACCCGTCGGCCTCCAGTGCGCGTGTCGTCGCAACGGCCTCATCGAGATTCGCAGGCTGCCGCTCGAGCCGGCCGCTTACCACGCCGATCGCGTACGGGTTGAAGCCTGACTCGACCCGCACGATGGCTGCCATCGTGGCTGGCGCCACGGCCGGCGCGCACTGCTGTGTCAGGACAAGAAATGCGGCGAGCGGAATCATTCGCCACCTCCCTTTCCGACAGAGCGCCTGTACTCCAGCTCCAGAAATCATTTAGCCGACTGGGTCGGCTCATACGGAACCGCCGTACTGCCAGCCCCGTAGAACTCCGTGATCGTGCGGTCCGGACCTCTCGCATCCCACCAGACCCGCGTGTACAGTGCGCCGTCGATCTCGACGTTGATCGCGCCACGCGCATTGCACAGCAGCTCGCTCTGCTCGGGGCCACCCCGGTACAGAAGATCCTCACGGCAGTAACCGGCACTCGCAAAGATGTTCACCGCCGACGTTCCCTGTGCGCCATCTGCGCCGAAGTCGCAGGTCGGAAAAGGGTCGCCGTGGCGCAAGGCCGCCCACAGTTTCTCGATTGGCGGGACGCACTCACCGTACTGTTCAGGACCACCGGGATTGGACAGGCACAGGATCACCTGGCAGCCCCGGTCGTCGGCACGGGCAGTGCCCGGCGCCAGGATTGATATACCGACGAATGCTGCGATGACGGTTGACCAGCGGCGCAACGCCCGCAGCAACGCGCGACCGGTGACCGCAATATCGAATGAGATGGCAGCGTCATGCATCACACACCTCCGCATCGCGGAGGCCGTGCACCGCATCGTTCCCGATTGCATCAAGCCGCCGTGTGAGCACATTCAGACAGGCCGTCACCGTCCGCGACGCTTCGGCTACTCCGACGTCCTGCGCGGCAACGTAACCGCGCGGCGCCGGGCGTTTTTCAACGCGCCCGACGGACCTCATAACGGACCGCATACGAGGCAGCCACGCGTATCCGTGGGGAAAGGCCCGGTCTACGATCAGCCACTCACGCAGCGTCGTTTCCATCACCTTCATCCACGGCTCTTCCATCGACGAAGGGAGGTCGACAACCGGCAGAAGCCCGGCAAAGCGCAATGCCGGATTCAGTCGCGCGCGGACATTGCGGATTCCGTATGTGCCGTTGATGACCTCGGAAGCGCATCCGATACAGTCCGGCGACATCGCGAGTGGGCTCAGCACCGCATCCGCCAGCGCCTCCGCACAGACAGCGCGCAGGTCGGGCAGGATAGGCGCATCGATCAGGCACACGTCGAACCACGGCGCCACGACAGACAGCAGGTGACGAAGGTTCGCGTAATAGCGGGTGCGTGCGGGATCATCGCGCGAGCGCAGAGCGTCGATGGCGTCGGCGCTGAGGACGCGAAGGCACCCACCCGTTAGCGGGCTGGCGCACTCGGGCAGATCCGGCGCACGGTTGCCGGAGCCTGTCGTGTCATGTCCGCGGCCGGCGAGCATCTGTGCGCAGCGCGGCGGCTCAGCCAGGTCCAGCACGAGCACGCGCCAATGGTTGATGCGATGCAGGTGACGGGCAAACAGGCAGGTCAGCATCGTTCTGCCCGAATTACCCTTTGCCGAAATGATCAGAAGCGATTTCATGGTTCATCGTCCTCAGCCGCACCCGCGGTCGATGAACCGGCGAAGAAAAAAGAACCCGCGGCGCCAGGGAGGCTGACCGCGGGCTCAACGGGGGATCATTGCATCAGCGCCAGAAAGCAGAAAAGCCTGCAGATGCAGGCTTTTTGCGAATGCGTCACGGCACACCACGTCGTCGCACAGACATCGAACTGCGGGGCCGCTAACGCGTACTCGGTCGTGCGGGGCACGTTGACCGGATCAGATTGTTGGCTTCAATGTAGGTGAGTGCGCGGCGCAATGCAAGTACCCTCAGGCGCCCCGCCATCCCAGCCTTTACCCATGTGTTCCCAGGTTTTCCCACGTGTTCCCAAAAAAAAGTCTGGATACCCGGATTCGGTGAGTCATTTCTGTTTGTGCACGGTACCCGTTGCCGCGTGGAACGACGTTTTATCCCATGCGCACAGCGCGGTCACGACAGGACGATCGACGGTTCCGTCCGGGTAGTCGACAGTCGCCGGATGGGACCATCCCGGTAAACACGCCGCCTTTACGCTCATCGTGAGAAATTGGGCTCCGTAGCTGACGCGCTTGAACGTCCGCTCCGGTATTGCGCCCGACGGGGCGCGCACCGTACGTTCCGGCGCGGATACCCATACCTACGGTTTCGCAGGACTTTGTGCCGCGGCCGCGTCGAGCGTGCGCAGCATCACGTTCCCAAGCGGGAACTGACTCGTATTGCCCATGTAATAAACGGCGACGCGATCGGGTGATTGCGCAATGACATACCCCCGCGCTATTTCCTTTCCATTCCTGATCGCCTGATAACACTTCGCCCTGGAGTGACCACAGCCCCTGTCGAAGTCCTTCAGATCCAGTTTCGCCACGTCCGTGCCAACGGCCTCACCGATAGCGGAGGGAATAGATATCGCCGGCGGAACAAACAGAAAAAACCACAAGGCAATGAGGAAGAAGAACATGATGGCCATAACCGTCCCGGCGTACTTGCGCAGGAGCGGGCGTTTTCCAAGTAGTGCGCGTGCGCCTTCTACGTGGCCCCTGCCGTTTGCGATAAACGGTGATATCACCGCAAATATTACGGGTAGCGCAGCGAAGTAGATCAGGCACACGGCTGTCATGCCCACCAGCCTGAGGACGTGTCCACCAAGCCACTGCTGGAGCGCAAGGGTCGCGTGTCATCCTCCCCAAACCGCGAGCACGAAATGTGTTGGGTGATCCGCTGGAAATGCGCCGCTGTGGACAGCAAAACCGGCAAGATACGCGTTGTAATAAGCATCGCCAGGTGAATAAGCGATCCCCGCCATAATAAGCCCAAGCGCCGATGCGATTACTGCCCAGGGCCAGTCCGATATTTTTTTGCGGGAAGATCCGGCACCTGCGCCGCCATCAGTCTCAATTCCAACGGGGCCGTCGTTTGCAGATTTCATTCTTCGTCCTCTATAAAGAATTGCATTAAAAATGCGGACATAGTCATCCCACGCCCGCTGCGCCGGCCGGCTTTTCAGTCTTCTAGCGCAAACCGGATTGCCGGACAGCATCGGCGGCATCCTGACACCCGGGTTCGGGCACCGGGATGCCGCAACCCTTTCCCTGATCGTTGCTCATGCCGTGAACGCCGTTGCGAGCGCACATTGATGCCATGGCGGAAATCAGGGTCACGGCGGGATCCGGGCTTGACCGTCCGCAGCATGGCATATACAATTTGCATATACAAAGGAGGTAATCGTGCCAATCCCAACGCCATCCGCCCGGCCCAGGGAGGCCAGGCTGTTCCGCAACAACCGCAGCCAGGCGGTACGCATCCCTGTCGAGTTCGAGTTGCCGGGCGATCGCGTTCTGATCCACCGGGAGGGCGACAAGCTCATCATCGAGCCGGTGAGGACGCCCGCGAATATCATCGAATTGCTGGCCGCATGGAGACAGGAGCCGCCGCCCGGACCTGATGACCAGTTTCCGGATATTGAAGATCCGCTTGTTCAGCCGGAGGACGTACTTTGAGCGGCTATCTGCTGGACACGAATATCATCAGCGACATGATCCGGAATCCGTCCGGACAGGTGGCCGCCCGTATTGAGCAGATTGATCCCAGGGCGATCTGCACGAGCGTCGTCGTCGCGGCGGAACTGCGCTATGGCTGTGCAAAAAAGGGGTCCGCGAAGTTGCTGGCCAGAGTCGAAAGTCTCCTTGCAACCATTCCCGTGCTGCCGCTGGACGTCCCTGCCGACACGGAATACGGGGGCATCCGCGCGGAGCTTGAGGCCGCCGGCCAGCCGATCGGTGCAAACGACCTTTTGATTGGCGCTCATGCCTGCGTTTTGGGGCTGACACTCGTGACCGACAACACGAGAGAGTTCAGCCGCATTCGCGGTCTCACGATTGAGAACTGGCTTGACCGGTAGTCGCCGCGTCCGGTAAGAACCGTTGCGCGAGCGATGTTCTGGGCAGCACTGCGCCGGCCGGGTTCGCAACCGCTCCCGGAGCGCTACACGCTGCCTGGGGCCTCGGGCCCGCTATGGTCCCCCGGCCGTTAATGCACTGCCCGCCTTCACCCGTCGAAGGACCGCTTCCAGCGGCGCTGCCGCCATTCGAAACCCGGCCAGTCATCGGATGATGACACCTCATCGCCGCACTGCGCTTTCGTATCAACTTCTCCAGAACCACCTGGTGCTTGCGAAGCGCCAGATATCTGCAGGTTTTTCAGATACCTAGCCGTCGATCCCGACACTCCACGCTCCGCAGCAGGACGAGCCCCCTAGTTCCCGCTGTCCCTTGGCGGCGAGCCGGTCCGACGATCCTGGTTTCCGGTCTCCAGCGCGCGCGCGAGCGCTGCGCGCGCGGCCGCAAGTTCCAGTGCGAAGCGTTGCGCCGGCCGGCGCAGGATACGCAGGCGCCGGCAGATGACCTCCTGGTCGGCGTGCCAGAGATACACCATGCGGAGCATGTCGCGATGCCGCGGATGCAGGGTTTCCCACGCTTTCGTGATCCGCGCCGCATCGACCGGATCGTACGCGCCCCGCGCGGCGTTGCCCCAGTTCGCCAGACGCCGACCGACCGGCGCTGAAGCAAGGTTCCGGCTCATGGCGCGTCTCCCGCACCGCCTTCGCGAAGCCGTGCCGGCACGCGGTAGCGAGAGGGATTCACCAGAAATACGTCGATATCCCTCGCACGCCATCCGACCAGCCGACCGCCCAATGGAATCGCCAGCGGAAACGTTCCGGCTTGCATGCGACGGTAGATGGTCGAGCGCGACAGCCCCGTGCGCGCCTCGACCTCTCGACGGCGCAGGATCCTGTCCGTGCCACGGTCCTCGATTGACATGGCTTACCCTCAGGAATCGTTCCGGTCCGCAGTGGCCGGAACATGAGGGCATTCAAGCAGTGGCTGGCACTGACGCCAAACCCGTCTTATCGACGGGAAGCGCCCGTCGGACGAAGTGAACGACGTACGGACAGCCAGCACTTATCCGCTTTCGAGAACAGCGATAATCGCGGTCAACCCCATGCACCCCGCGCGTAGAATCCTCAACACCAGACCTATGGTGCTCGTTCGGCAAAGGCCACATCAGTCGCATCAACCAGGAGAGTCAGGCGTGCTGTCTTCCGGCGAATGGCGAGAACGTACCGTTGAGCATGGCGTCGTGCACTGCCCGTGCAGCGACTCACCGACCGTGACCACGGGGGCTTGCGCTGTCCGCACATACAGGGATCTACCACGAGTATGTGTGCGAATACTGCGGGTGGGAATTACAAGCCATGTTCGGCTTGACCGGGTACGTGCCGGGCAGCAACAACGAGGGTACCGACGCCTGATGTATCGTTCTGCAAGGAGACAGGTGAGCCCCTGAGCCATGCCCCGGAATACAGCCCCAAGAGTGCCGGCTTTACAGAGCCATGCAGCCGCTAACGCCGGCCCGGTCAACGCGACCCGACCATGCAAACCTGCCGGACAGGAGCGACTAGAACTTCATCCTGATGCCCGCACCCACGCTGTTGCCGGACGACACGCTGCTCATCGTGTCGTACCGCCATGCGGCGTAGACGTCCGTGCGTTTCGAGAGCGGGTAGTCGTATCCGAGCACCACGGTCGACCAGCGGATATCGGCGCCCTGTGCAGGCCGCCGGAGCGTTCCCGCCCAGGACGCCAGTATGCTGCCCGTACCGATCTGCGCGCTCGCCCCCACCTGAACCGTGTCGTCGGTGAGGTCATTGTTGTTGGTCACCCGTTCATACTCGAGATAGAGCTTCACTGCCTGCAGGCGATACGCCGCGCCCGCCAGCCACGCCGTCTGCTCGGTGGCGCCGTTCAGGAAAAGCGACGCGGTGTGAAGACTCTGTACTGCGGCGGTCGCCGAGAACGGCCCCGCGAAGTACAGCACGTTCGCACTATAGTTCGCCTGTCCGGCGTGGCCCGCGATGCCCGCATTGCTGTACAGCACACTTCCTGTCAGACCGCCCACCTCCGGCGTCTGGTAGACGATCGAATCGTCAATCGCCGTATCGCTTTGCACCGACGCGGCACCCATCGCGGAACCGAGGAACGTGTGAACCACCATGGGCGAGAAGACGAACGAGTTGCCGAACGGGTTGAACAGCAATGTGGAGACGAACAGCAGCGAGTCATTACGCCCCAGTGTCACCTGGCCAAATTGCCCGCTCAGGCCGACGTATGCCCTGCGCCCAAAGAACGACTGCCCGTCGTACGCGCCTGACTGCCCGCTGTTGATCCGGTAGAAGCTTTCGAGCGTAAAGATCGCCTTCATGCCACCGCCGAGATCCTCGGCGCCTGACATGCCCCAATACGATGTCGAAAGCCCCCCCGAGCCCACCTGCCAGGCGTTGCCCGCCGAGCCGGGCGTACGCACCACCCCGGCGAACGCGTCGGCCAGCCCGTAGAGAGAGACCGACGACTGGGCGTGTGCTGCCCCCACTGTGACGCATAACGACAGCGCTGCCAGCCCCTTGCTCCATCTTCCCCGCACATCCCTGCCCATGTTTTTCTCCTTCATCGCTTTTGAGTGTTCGTTTGATGTGTGCCTGCCTGACGGCACGGCTTATCGCCGCGCGTCACCCCGGCCTGACGCGTGCGAGCGGCCTTCCGCGCTCGGCGAGCGCAATGGCAATCAGCAGCTCGTCCGGTGCTGGGGAGTCAGGTATGCAGAGCGACACCGTGTCGAAGTGGTCGAAGCTCCACATGTCCGTGACGCTGTGCAGGGGAATGTCGACGCAGGCACCAGCGGGCCCGCGCTTCGTGACGGATGGCATGATCGAGGACGCGCCCGGCAGGCAGTCTCGCACCGCCTTGCCGAGCTGCGGATGGAGCAGCGCCGCGCCCCATTCGAGCGGTATCGCTGTGCCTAGGAGCGCGGCCTTCCCGTAACCCTGGATGGCTTCCCCTGCACAACCGAGCGCAAGCAGCGCCCGTGCGGTGAGCATCTGGCCGAGATCGGCTCCCGTCGCATAGAGCGCCTCAAGCTCGCCGGCAACATCCATGTCGGCCGGCTTCAGCACCGCAGCAGCCACTACCTGACGGTGCGGTGGGGCCACCGGCATGCCGAGTTCCGCGCGCCGTTCAACGAGATGGACCACGATCCGTGAAATCTGGACGTTCATGACGCGATCTCCGTGCCGTCCGGAAGCTGCATATCCGGTCCCGCTGCTGGAAAATCCCCTCTCGCCAGTTCGTACGCGCGCGCTGCCCGCAGCACCAGGGCATCGTTGCCCCGACGCCCGATGATCTGCAGACCGGTCGGCAGATCCCCTGCGAATCCGCACGGCACGGATATCGCGGGCACGCCAGCCTGGTTGCACCACGCGGTCAGCAGCGGTGCATTGCGCAGATGGCCAGGCAAGCCGGGCACCGGAGGGGGCCCGCAATGAAACGTCGGCGTGATCAGCAGATCGTAACGCTCGAAGAACGTTTCGATCGATGCGCCGAGGGCGTGACGGGCAAGCAGCGCATCGACGAACGTCGCGGTGTCGATCCGGGCTCCTGCATCCGACAGTGCCATCAGCTCAGGATCAAGCAGCGTCCTGTCGGCTGCCTCCATATGCCGCACACGCTGAGCGAAGAACACCGACCACTGGACCGAATGCATGCGGCCATTGCCGTAGTAGTCCGCGATCGGCGCGACGTCGGTCTCAATGACCGTGGCACCGAGTGCCCCGAACGTGCCCACCGCCCTCTCGACACACGCCGCAATCTCCGGCGTCACCGAGACACTGTCCGGGGCGGGGCACCAGGCGATCCGCAGACCCGCTACACCATCGTCCAGTCCGGCGGAATAGCCCGACGGACTCCCGGTTCCAGGAGGGCTGTCGTCATTCGCGCAGGTCATCGCATCGAGCATCAACGCTGTATCGCGCACGGTTCGCGTAATCGGGCCGAGCGTGGACAGTGCAGTCCACGACGCCGCATTGCCCGCCGGCACCAGCGCGAACGTAGGCTTGAACCCGATCACACCACTCCAGCAGGCCGGAATCCGGATGGACCCGCCCCCATCGGTCCCAAGCGACATCGGGCATATGCCCAGCGCACCCGCGACGGCCGATCCGCCGCTGCTGCCCC
>CALFSF010000466.1 GCA_937917025.1 uncultured Paraburkholderia sp. | reverse complement strand
CGACGTGCGCGCGCTCCTGATGGCCACGCCAGGCGTGCGTGACGTGCACGAACTGCGCACACGCAAGATGGGCGATTTCGCGCTCGTCGACGCGCACATTCTGGTCGATCCGGGCATTTCGGTTTCGGAAGGGCATTACATCGCTGAATCGGCGCGCATCCGGGTGCTGAAAGACCAGCGCGTGCTCGATGCGCTGATTCACGTCGATCCCGAAAACGATGCGCTCGCGAGGCCGCCCGTCAATCTGCCGCCGCGCGCGCGGATCGTCACCGAGATCGAAGCGGCGTTCGCGGCGCATCAGATGAAGCCGCAGGCGATCAATCTTCACTATCTCAGCACAGGTCTCGACGTCGAGGTGACACTGCCACCCGTTACCGGTGACGGTCATGCGTTGGAGGGTGTCGAGCTTGCGGGGTCGCTCGATCTGGCCGGCCTGAAGCGCAGGCTCGGCGCGCGCAGGTTGAGCGTCGCGCGGGCGCTGACAGCGGTCGATGCGTCCGCGGCGCCATCGGGTGCTTCGGCTGGCGCGGATGAACGGGAAGCGCAGGACGCGCAACGTCTCGAACACGAGCGCCACGACGCGCAGTGACCCGTCAAACTGACCCATGCCGGCCGGGCCGCGCATGAGTCAGGCGCGCATCGCAATGCGCGGATCCGTTCAGTGGCGCGATGGTCGACGTGTGTTTAAAGCGGCAATTGCGTATCGAACTTGATTTCGCGCAACACGACGCTCGTGCGCACCTGCGCGACGGCCGGAATCTTGAAGATGCGCTCATGCAGAAACGCGTCGTACGCCTTGATATCGGGCGCCACGATTTTAAGGATGTAGTCGGATTCGCCGGTTGTGCTGTAGCACTCGGTGACTTCGGGGCACGTCGCGATCTCACGCTCGAACTGTTCGACGCCGCCTTCCGTGTGACGCGTGAGATGGATATGCGCGAGCGCGCAGACGTGCAGGCCGAGTTTTTCGCGATCGAGTAGCGCGGTGTACCGCTGGATCACGCCGGACTGTTCCATATCCTTGATCCGGCGCCAGCACGGCGTGCTCGAAAGCCCGACCTGATCGGAGATTTCCTGCACGGAACGGCGTGCGTCGAGCTGCAAGAGGCGCAGGATTTTTTGCGAGAACGTATCGAGTGTCAACTGCGCCTCCGTTTTTGCTTCGCCATGTCCCTGAATCTGAATGGTAGAGCCCGCAAAAACGAAACGCAATGTAAAACGCGGTTGACGAGGGAGATTACCTAATTTGCCGGTTCGTCGGCGACGTTTTGTCCTGAGGCGTCCCTATCAGCGGCTTGCGCGGCGGATTGTTGCGCGGCACGCAATTCCGCCAGCATGTTGCAGAAAAGCGCGCCCTGTTCGATTGCGTCGTCGAGCGCGACGTGGGTGTGCGGATGGTCGTCGAACCAGTGCTTCGGAAAGCGTGGTTTGATGCATTTGCGGTACGGCAGCCCTGTCATCGCGAACGCGAGCGTCTTGATATCGAGCGCGGACCACGAGAACGGACAGCGCCCCGTGAAGCGCATCATGTACCAGAACATGAACGTGAAATCGAAGCCCGCCGGCATCGCGACGAACACGGGTTTGCCGGGCAGCGCCTCGACCCATTCGACGTAGGCGTTGAGTGCCGCGCCGGGCTGCTGCAGGTCCTTGCGGCACGCCGCCCACGCGTCCGGCTGGGTTTGCCACCACGCGGCCTGCACCGGATGCGGCGCCGCGCCTTCCAGCAACTCGAGGTTCGCGGAAAAAGTCGCGATCAGTTTTTTGTCGGCGGTGTAGGCCGCCGACGCGAAACTCAGCATCGAATGCGGGCCGGGAATCGGGCCGTCCGCTTCGACATCCGTGCTCACATAGATTTCGGCGGTCATGCGCTGGCTCCGTGGGCGACGTACGGATTCGTGCGACGTTCGGCGCCGAACGTCGAGGTTGGCCCATGACCGGGGACGAACGTCACGTCGTCGCCGAGCGGCCAGAGTTTTTCGCGGATCGCGCGGATCAGATCACCGTGATTGCCGCGCGGAAAATCGGTGCGGCCGATCGAACCGGCGAAGAGCACATCGCCGACGATCGCCAGCCGATGCCCGCGGCTGAAAAAGACTACATGACCGGGCGTATGCCCCGGGCAGTGATAAACCTCGAGCGTTTCATTGCCGAAGCTCACCGTTTCGCCGTCCTGCAGCCAGCGGTCGGGCACGAACGCCTGCGCTGCGGGAAAACCGAAGCGCGCGCTCTGTGCCGGCAACTGGTCGATCCAGAAACGCTCGTCTTCATGCGGACCCTCGATCTTCACGCCGTAATGATCGGCCAGCGTTTTCGCGCCGGCGCAGTGATCGATATGGCCGTGGGTGAGCAGCACCTTTTCGACCGTCGCGTTCTGCCGCCCGACTTCCCGCTGGATGATGTCGAGGTCGCCGCCCGGGTCGACCACGGCGGCGCGCCCGGTCGCTTCGCAGACAAGCAGCGAGCTGTTCTGCTGGAACGGGGTGACGGGAATCAGGGTGACTTTCATAAGGACGCGGGCCGCTGCAAAACCCCGATTGTACCGGCCGCGGCCAGCCGCCGCCGCCCGGCCAGACGGCATATCGACAATGCCCATTTTTGCATCCATAGTGAAAATGAATGACGGATTGGGAGGGTCCGGGGCGTGGACGATGTGTTTTGGGTATAATGAGTCCATCATGCATGGAATCCGTGCTGTCAACTGGCGATAACTCACCTTTTTTGAGCGGGTGTTTTAATCGCCGTCAAGTTTGTGCCGTGCTGTTGTGACGGCAAATCAAGCATCGACTGAGGTCGATGCGCACGTCTTGTCCAGCCAGGCGCAACGCGTCTGCAACGGCCTAGCTGCCGTGCCGCTGGATGGGGCCTACGCCGCCGTTCCTGTCCGCCGTTTATGGCGCACAAGAACGTGATTGCCACGTTCGATGGCGGCTTGTGGGGTCTGGTCAGGCTGCCGGGGACAGGTTGCGCCAGACGTGAAAACTAACCGTGCGGTAGCGGCAGAGTATGTCGCATCCGGGCTTTCGAAGCTCTGCGCAAAAGGCGCAGCGTTTTGCTTTGCCCTTGCCGCCGGAGTCGCAGGCAACTCGCAGCGATCGCGAGATGCGGCTCGACAATGTGAACACACGCCTTATGAACACTCGACTACCTCGACGTATCGGGAGTCTTTTTGCTTTTCTGGTCATGACCGGGTGCGCGATGCCACCGGGTCCGGCCACTCAGACCAGCGGCACGCCGCTGGCCACGAAGGACGCGCGCACGGCCAGCAGCGGCGCGCCGCAGTCGTTCGCTACGCCCACGATGTTCAGCAATCCGTCCGCGGGTAGCAGCAAGTCGCTCGCCGACGCCACGCCGCTCGACGACAAGAGTCCCGACGTTTCGGACTTCCACCAGACCGGACGCGCCTCGTGGTACGGCCGCTTCTTCCATGGCCGCAAGACGGCCAATGGCGAGCGCTATAACATGCACGCGCTCACCGCGGCGCACAAGACGCTGCCGCTCGGTTCCTATGTTCGTGTGACGAATCCGGCGACGTCGCGCTCGGTCGTGGTGCGCATCAACGACCGCGGCCCGTTCGTGCGCGGCCGCGTGATCGATCTTTCCTATGCGGCCGCGACGGCGCTCGACATGGAGCACAAGGGCACCGCGCGCGTGACGATCGAAGGACTGTCGCCGCAGGAAGCCCGTGTCGCGCTGAACAAGGAAACGCTGGCCATGAATCCCTCCGGCGCGGACAAGTAAGCCGAAGGGCGGCTCGCTGAACCGGTGTCAGCGGGCGAACGCTTCAACGAAGGGCCGCCGCTGTGCGGCCCTTAGTCTTTCCTGAGCGCCAGCGCGCGCGTGTACAGCGCGTTGCGCGATGCGCCCGTGATAGCGGCCGCCACTTTCGCGGCGCTGCTCACCGACATTTCTTCCATCAGGATGCCGAGCAGCGCATCGTGATCGGTTTCGCCCGACGCCTCGCGCGGCGCGCCCTCCACCACCACCACGAACTCGCCACGTTGACGGTTCGGATCGGCCGCCAGCCACGTTGGCCCTTCGGCCAGGGTGCAGCGGTGCAGCGACTCATGTAACTTCGTCAACTCACGTGCAATGAGCAGCCGGCGGCTACCGCCGAATGCTTCGGCGAGCGCTTCGACGGTTTCGACGATGCGATGCGGCGCCTCGTAAAACACCAGCGCGTGCGGGTGAACGGCAAGTTCGGCGAGCGCGGTTGCGCGCTGTTTTGCCTTGGGCGGCAGAAAGCCGATAAACGAAAACGTGGCGACCCAGTCGCCTGCGGCGCTCAGTGCCGTGGCAAGCGCGCTTGCGCCTGGCAGCGGGATGACGGGATAGCCGGCTTCGCGCACCGCGTCGACGAGTTTTGCGCCCGGGTCCGAAATGCCGGGCGTCCCCGCGTCCGACACGCAGGCGACCCGTTCGCCCGCCTGCAGATGCTCGATCACGCGGTGCGCTGCGGCGCTTTCGTTGTGCTGATGCACGGCGATGAGTGGCTTCGAGATGCCGTAGCGCGCGAGGAGCTGGCCGGTGTTGCGTGTGTCTTCGGCGGCGATGCGGTCCACGAGTCCAAGCACGTGCAGTGCGCGCACCGTGATGTCGGCCACGTTGCCGATCGGTGTCGCGACGACATACAGCGCGGCGGCAGGATAGTGCTGCCCTTGCGCAAGTTCGGTGAGAGGAGTCATGAAGCAGAAGACACAGACAGACGAAGCAAGGCCGACATTGTGCCACGCGCAGCGGCCGATTCCGGGGCGCTCGCGCGAGCTCGCCGGCGCGCCGCGCGCCGTGGACAACTTTTCGGGATACCGGCGGTCCAATGTCGTCGGAGCGGCATTCGAAGCACACGCGCTCGGCTTTCTGCAGCGTCAGCGCCTGCGCTTCGTTGCGCGCAACGTGTTGTGCCGGGGCGGCGAGATCGACCTCGTGATGCGTGATCGCGATGGCACGCTGGTGTTCGTCGAGGTTCGCGCGCGCCGCCAGCGGCGCCATGGCGGCGCGGCGGCGAGCGTCGGGTGGCAAAAGAAGCGGCGCATCGTGCACGCGGCGCAGCACTATCTGGCAACACGCACGTCAGGTACCGCGGCGTGCCGCTTCGACGTGATCGCATTCGAAGCCGGGCAGCTCGTGTGGTTACGCGACGCGTTTCGCGCCGACGAAGTGTGAGCTAACGTGCTGATTGCGCGTCTGAGTACGCTAAACTTGCGAACGCGTGCGGGCCGGCATTATTTTGCGCGAGGTTGTTCCCAGGATATTGTCCGCATCGCACGCGCTGAACCGGTCGCCGGAATCACGTGACGCGCATGCATGCGTGCCTCGATGCAGGCTAAATTTGCAGTACAAGATAGAGACTCGATGTCAGTCGAACGCATTCAACAACACTTCCGCGATAGCGCGGCAGTCAAGCTCGAAGCACTCGAAACATTGTCGATGCCGATTGCCGCGGCGGTCGACACGATGTTCACCGCGCTTGCCAACGGCAATCGCATTCTTGCGTGCGGCAACGGCGGCTCGGCGGCGGACGCGCAGCACTTCGCCGCGGAACTCATCGGCCGCTTCGAACGCGAGCGGCCGGGTTTGCCGGCGATTGCGCTTAGCACCGATTCGTCGGTGATCACTGCAATTGCCAACGACTATTCGTTCGACCAGATTTTCTCGAAGCAGGTCCGCGCGCTGGGCCAGCCCGGTGACGTCCTGCTCGCGATCACCACGTCGGGCGAGTCGGCGAACGTGCTTGCCGCCATCGACGATGCGCACGAGCGCGAAATGATCGTCGTCGCGCTCACCGGGAAAGGCGGCGGGCGCGTGAACGAAGCGCTTTCGGATACTGACATTCACATCTGCGTGCCGTCCGACAGAACGGTGCGCATTCAGGAAGTGCATTTGCTGACCATCCATTGTCTGTGCGACGGTATCGATGCCATGTTGCTGGGCGACGACTAATTTAAGGGGAACGGGTTGATGAGCGCATTCCGCGTCAAGAAAACACTGGTGAGAACTGTCCTCGTGGTCGGTTTCGCGGCGGGGCTCTCCGCGACCCTGCAGGGCTGCTTCCTGGCTGTGGCGGGCGCGGCGGGCGGTGGCGCGCTGGTGGCCACGGATCGTCGCACGCTTGGCGCGCAGACCGAAGATCGCGAGATTCAGGTGAAGGCGCTCACGCAGATCAACGACAACGTGCCGGACTCGGCGCATATCAACGTGACCGTGTTCAACCGTCGCGTGCTGATCACCGGCGAAGTGCCGGACGACGCATCGAAGCAGAAGGCCGAAGCCGTCGTGCGCAATATCAACAACGTGAACGCGATCGTCAACGAACTGGCGATTGCGCCGGCGAGTTCGTACTCGTCGCGCACGAACGACACGTATCTGGAAGGCCGCGTGAAGACGGCGCTGATCGCCGAAAAGGACATCTCGGCGAACAACTACAAGGTCGTCTGCGAGCGGGGCAATATCTATCTGATGGGCCTCGTTACTGTCGACGAGGGCAACCGTGGTGCGGACGTCGCGAGTCGCGTGTCAGGTGTCACGCAGGTTGTGAAGGTGTTCCAGTACATCCTGCCGCAGGAAGCTGCCGCGGCCACTGCTGCAGCGGCCGCAGCGAGCGGGACGGATGCGGCGCAGGCGTCGGCCAGCGATCCGACCGTCGGCGCGGTGCCGGATTCGTCGGTCACTTCGCGTCCGCTCGACACGCAGCCGCCGGCGCCCGTGATGAACTCGAATTCGGTGCATCCCGGTAATCCGGCGGCAACCACACCGTGAAGATGACTGATCGCCTGATGCGCGGCAGACCGGCCGTGATCGCCGCGTGCGTCGGCGTCAGCGTTGCCGGAGCGCTTTTGGTGGCGAGACCCGCGCTTGCCGCCGATACGCCGCGCGGGCTGACCGTCGCGCGGGGCAACGCGTGCATGGGATGCCACGCCGTCGACCGCAAGCTCGTCGGGCCGTCGTTTCAGCAGATCGCGAACAGGTACAAGGGCGACCCGCTCGCGACCACGAAACTCGTGAAGAAGGTGAAGGACGGCGGTTCCGGCGTCTGGGGCGCGATTCCAATGCCGTCTCATCCGTCGATGAGCGATGCGGATGTGCGCGCGGTGGTCGGGTGGGTACTGGCCGGCGCGCCTTCTTCGAAATGACGAGGCACGAGGCGGGGTGAAGGCGCAGCAAAACGGAAAAACCTTGTGCTAGAATCGGCGAGTCGTTGGGGCGGTAGCTCAGCTGGGAGAGCGTCGCGTTCGCAATGCGAAGGTCGGGAGTTCGATCCTCCTCCGCTCCACCACCCAGGATTCACTCACCAGCACAGCATCACAAAAACCCCGACAGCCCATGGCTGTCGGGGTTTTTGCATTTCATCACCTGAATCCGGCAATCCAGCAACGTTCGCGCGTCCATAAAAAATGGAGTAGAGCGTCAAACTGCGTCAGCACACCGCGTACTGCATTCTCTCCTGGCTTCTATGCTTGAAATCGCAATGACTTCAATCAGATAAAGAGAGGAAAGCGCATCTCTCTCTGCGAGAGAAATATCATGAAAATCCATCTGCAATATCATCTGGCCTGTCCGGAACAGGCCCCTCACGCCCGCGTCACAGCGGCCTGTGCGGCGCATTCGTCCTGGTCCATCCTGAACGCAAGCCGCACCTGCATGATCGCGTCCGTCGCACCTGCGGCGTTAAACCGCACCGGGGCGACTCGCTGCGAACGCGTCGATGCCGCGTCATATCCGTTGGACAAAACCGCCTCATCGCGGCATTTGTCCGGCAGCACATCGCATAACAGGAGGGCGACGTCATGAATACCGTGAACGACGAACGTCTTGAACTCCTGCAGTCGATCGCCGACGAAAACCTCGGGATTTCTTCGCTGCAACCGACTGGCAAGCCGACCGAGGATTTCCGCGTAATCAGCATCGAAAACCTCGCATGCGCGCTCGAAGCCGCGTACGACGCCGGATTGCTGGTCGGCGCCCGGACCGTCCGTGCCGCAGGCGAAACGCGCTGCAACTAGCAAAGAGCCGCTTCCTCGATCCGCGCTCTGGACCATCCACTCGGCGTTGGCATCGCGAGTACTGAAACGTAGCGCTTGGGGACGCTGTGCGATGCGCAATGTCGCCGACGCGGCGCTCTACAAGGCAACGGCAAAAAACACAGACCGCAATCGCGTCAACGCGAGGCCGGTCGACGTGCGAACGGAAGAACGCACTGCTGAACCACCACCGGTCGCCTGAGAAGCCATAATTTTACCCGGGTGTTATTGCGTTTATATTTTCACCCGGATATAATTCGCCGAATTCATCCATTGAAGGGAAATTCGGGCATGACCACCGCACCCGCCACCTGCATCGCTTTCGAAGGCATTCGCCGCATCGCGTCCGGCGCGTTGAAAGACGTAGCAATTGCTGTGAAATCCGTCGTCGACCGTGGCGAAAGCGCGCCCGTGCTGATCTTCGACAGCGTGACGAGCCAGCCTGTCGAGCTGGATCTGCGCGGCTCGGTCGATGAAGTCATCGGGCGACTGGCTGGTGCGGAAGTAGCGCCACCGCGGACCGCGGACGAAGAAGCGCCGCGCGGACGTGGGCGTCCGAAGCTTGGCGTCGTCGCGCGTGAGGTGACGTTGCTGCCGCGTCATTGGGCGTGGCTGAACGGCCAGCCGGGCGGCGCGTCGGTTGCGCTGCGCAGGCTGGTGGACGCGGCGCGCGCGGCAAACGAGGACCACGACCGTGTGCGTCGGGCGCAGGAAGCGACGTACCGGTTCATGACGGCGCTGGCCGGCAACCTGCCCGGATTCGAAGACGCAACCCGCGCGCTCTTTGCGATGGACCGCCCGCGTTTCGACGACCTGACAGCGCAATGGCCCGCTGACGTTCGCGATCACGTGCGGCGTCTGTCGGATCCGGCGCTCGGTGCTTAAGGCTGGAACCCGCTTCGGGGAAAGAAAGCAAAAAAAATCCGTTCACGCCGGAAGCGCGTGAACGGAAAGTCGGAGAGTTACAACAGTGCTGACGTTACACATGGAATCACGCAGCGGTTGCAGTGTAGCCACGCGTCGGTACGTCAAACATCAGATGAATCCCAATCGGCCGAACGCCTGATCTGAACGTCGACTCCGCTTTCGTGAACCTTTCGCACTTCATTAGCAGACTTGAATTCCGGCTATTCGTGCGTCAAGTCGGCTCCGCTCGCGGCCGTAAACAAGGCGTGCGAACGCGGTACCCGCTGCATGATGTATGTCGCGGCGGGAGATCTCCTCCAAATCCGGATGTACGAACAGGCGAATGACATGAAGTGGTTTGATCGGTTGACCGTGTTGAGAAAATTGCTGCTGGCGTTTGCGTTCGTCACGGGTTTCGGCGTCGTAACCGGCGTCGCGGGCATTACGGCGCTGTCGGCGCTGCACGGGCTCACGGAAGCAATCGGCAGCCATTACATGGATGGCCTCTACTGGATGGAAGAGGCGAACCGTCACAAGGTCGACACGGATCTCGCCGCGGCAAACCTCGGCTACGCATCCGACGATGCGGGCCGTCAGCGTCTGAAAGATGAAATCGTCGGCTCGCTGAAGGAGATGCACTCGGCATTCGACAGCTTCGCCGCGACCATCACGACCAGCAAGGGCCAGACGTTGCTCGACGACGTGATGAAAGCGAACACGGTCTGGGAAGGGATCGTGCGTGAGCAGATCGGCCTCGATCCGGTTCCGGCGGGCGTCGACAACGCGGAGCTCGTGCGTCGCGCGATTGCGGCGAGCGTCGCGATGCGCGAGCGCATCAACGTCGTCATCGAATATCGCCGTCAGCGCTCGACCGACGCGCAGGCGGAAGCCACCACCCGCTACGAGCGCATGCGCTTCGTCATGATCACGCTGGTACTCGCGTCGATGGCCGCGGGCATGGCGCTCGCGTGGCTGATCGCGCGGCGTCTGTCGCGGCAACTCGGCGGCGAGCCGGCTTACGCGGCTGAAATCGCGAACCGCATTGCCGCCGGCGATCTCGCCGTGCGCGTCGACACCCGCGCGGGTGACAACGACAGCCTGCTTTTCGCGCTCGCCAACATGCGCGAACGGCTGGCGGGTATCGTCGGCGGCATCAGCACGTCGAGCGAATCGATCCTGATTGCTTCGGGTGAGATCGCCCAGGGCAATGCCGATCTTTCGCAGCGCACGGAAGAGCAGGCCGCTTCGCTCGAAGAAACCGCGTCGAGCATGGAGCAGCTCACCGCGACGGTGCGGCAGAACGCGGACAACGCGCAGCAGGCGAGCGGCGTCGCGCACGGCGCGGCGGAAGTGGCGGCGCGCGGCAACGTGCTGGTGACTGATGTCGTCGACACGATGCGCGATCTGGCCGCGGGCTCGAAGCGGATGACGGACATCATCGCCGTGATCGAGGGCATCGCGTTTCAGACCAACATCCTCGCGTTGAACGCGGCCGTCGAGGCGGCGCGCGCGGGCGAGCAGGGTCGCGGCTTCGCGGTCGTCGCGGGCGAGGTGCGCTCGCTCGCGCAGCGCAGCGCGCTCTCGGCGAAGGAAATCAAGGAGTTGATCGAGAACTCGACGACGCGCGTGGGCAGCGGCGCCGAACTGGCCGAGCGCGCAGGCCAGACGATGGCCGAGGTGACACACGCGGTCAAGCGCATGAACGACATCATGGGCGAGATTTCGGCGGCGTCGACCGAGCAGAGCACCGGCATCGAGCAGGTCAACCGCGCGGTCGCGCAGATGGACCAGGTGACGCAGCAAAATGCGGCCCTTGTCGAACAGGCCGCCGCGGCTGCGGGTTCGATGGCGGATCAGGCGAGACAGCTGAAGTCGGCCGTTTCGGTGTTCACCGTGAAGGCGCGCGCGGCCTGATCGTCAGATGACGTGCGGGCGACGAAGCGTCAACGTTTCGTCGCCCGCGCCACGCACGGATACGCTTCGCTCCATGCATCATTTCAGGCCGCCGCTTTCTCGCGCGCCTGTTCTTCGAGATACAGCGCCATCTCCTCGGCGAACGCCTTCGCGACCGCCGGCCGCTGCGCGATCCGCCGGTAATACGCATCCACCGAAGGCCATGCGGCCAGACTCACGCCCGAGTACTGCGCCCAGTTCAGCACGGTCGCAAGATAGGCATCGGCGACCGTGAACCGCTCCACGAGGAATGCGTTCGCGGCGAAATGCGCGTCCAGTACGGCGAGACGCAGCGGCACCCGCTTGCGCGTGTAGTTCAGCACGTCTTCAGATGCACCCGGATCGAGCAACGGTACGAACACGGCCTTGTGCAATTCCGTGCTGATGAAACCAAGCCACTGCTGCACTTTAGCGCGCCCGGCCGTGCCCGCGGGCGGCATCAGTCGCGCATGCGGGAACTGGTCGGCGACGTACGGCAGGATCGCCGTATTTTCGGTGAGCAGCCACCCTTCGTCCGTGCGCAGTACCGGCACCTGCCCGAGCGGGCTGACCGGATAGAAATCCGTGCCGTCGGCAACGCGCTTCTTCTTCGTATTGACCTGAATGAAGTTCGCGTCCGCGTTCGCTTCGTAAAACGTGATGCGGGTCGCGAGCGAACAGGCGAGGGGAGAGAAATACAGATCCATTCCAGTGCCTCCAGTCATTGATTTGAGTTTTGTACTATAGTGAACAAAATTCGATGGCGCCAGCTATTTTTATGCACAACAGTACAAAAACTGAAAAACGTCCTCGCGGAAGGCCCCGGGCCTACGACGCAACCGAAGCGGTCGCCAGTGCCACGCAGGCGTTCTGGCAAGGCGGCTATTCGGGCACGTCGCTCGACGACCTGAGCGTCGCGACGGGCATGAACCGTCCGAGTCTTTACGGCGCGTTTGGCGACAAGCACGCGCTCTATCTGGATACGCTCGATGGCTACATCGACGCCGGGCTCAAGGCGATGGAAGCGGCGCTCGGCGGCGACCTGCCGCTCGCGCAGGCGCTGATGCGCGTCTACGATACGGCGCTCGCGATCTATCTGCCGGCCGGCGCCGAGCCGCGCGGATGCTTTCTGATCGGCACGGCGGTGGTCGAGGCGAAGCGCGACGCGGACGTTCGCGCGAAGCTCGCCGATGGCCTCAGGACCTTCGATGGCGCGCTGGAGCGGCGTCTGCTGCGCGCTCAGGCGCAGGGCGAACTCGATCCCGCCGCCGACGCCGCGGTGCTCGCGAGAGTCGCATCTGCGATCATGCACAGCCTTGCGCTGCGCTCGCGCGCGGGTGACACGCGCGCAACGCTGCGCGCGACCGCCGCGGCCGGCGTCGCGCTGATCTGCGTGGCGGCGGCGCCAGCGCCAGCGCCAACGCCAACGCCAACGCCAACGGCGCCTTCGATGGAACCGCCAAAACGGCGCCGCAAGGCGGCCCCTGAGTGACTTTGCCCAGCAACGCCGAAGCGCACCGCGACGACCCGGCACCATACTGACGGCTTGTCATCGGCAGGCCTGCTCCGTACACTCGCGCGTAATTCCAGAATAGTGCCGTTTTTGCGGCGCTTTCCCTGCCTTCACGCCGATTAGAGGAGACATCCCGCCATGGCCGATTCCTACTTCCCCCGCTGGCGCGTCCAGTCGCAAGCCATCGAGGGCCGCGTCGTCGGGCCCGAAGAGCGGCTCGCCTGGCCGCAGATGCTCGCGATGGGTATCCAGCACGTCGTGGCGATGTTCGGTTCGACGGTGCTCGCGCCGCTGCTGATGGGCTTCGATCCGAATCTCTGTATCTTCATGTCGGGCATCGGCACGCTGCTCTTTTTCGTGCTCGTGGGCGGCCGCGTACCCAGCTATCTCGGTTCGAGCTTCGCGTTCATCGGCCTCGTGATCGCGGTGACCGGTTATGGCGGACACGGTCCGAACCTGAACATTCCCGTCGCGCTCGGCGGGATCATCGCGTGCGGCGTCGTGTACGCGATCATCGGCTTCATCGTGTCGGCGATCGGCACGAAATGGATCGAAACGCTGATGCCGCCCGTCGTCACGGGTGCGATTGTCGCGGTGATCGGGCTGAACCTTGCGCCGATCGCGGTGAGAGGCGTGAGCGCGAACGCGTTCGATTCGTGGATGGCGCTCGTGACGGTGCTGTGCGTCGGCGCGGTCGCGGTGTTCGCGCGCGGCATGCTGCAGCGTCTGCTGATCCTCGTCGGCCTGCTGATCGCGTATGCGATCTACGCGATCGTCACGAACGGTCTGGGGATGGGCAAGCCGATCGACTTCGCGGTCGTCGCGAACGCCGCGTGGTTCGGCATGCCGCACTTCACGGCGCCCGTCTTCAGCCCGCAGGCGATGACGCTGCTCGCGCCCATCGCCGTGATTCTCGTCGCGGAAAATCTCGGGCACATCAAGGCGGTGAGCGCGATGACCGGCCAGAACCTCGACCGGTACATCGGCCGCGCGTTTATCGGCGACGGGCTCGCGACCATCGTGTCGGGGTTCGCCGGCGGCACGGGGGTCACGACGTACGCCGAAAACATCGGCGTGATGGCCGTGACGAAAATCTACTCGACACTCGTGTTCGTGATCGCCGCACTGATCGCGCTCGTGCTCGGTTTCTCGCCGAAGTTCGGTGCAGTGATCCA
>CALFSF010000465.1 GCA_937917025.1 uncultured Paraburkholderia sp. | reverse complement strand
TGGACCAGGGGCGCGCGAATGCCGGCCCAGTTCCATTCGATCTGCCAGTGCGCGGGGTCGACTGGCGTCGCGGGATCGGCCTGCAATGGATGCGCGAGAAAAAATGGATACGGCAGGCCGACGTCGCTGTCGTGCGCTTGAACCGTCTCGTCACTATCCGTCTGTGGTGCGATCAGGCGTAGATAACGCGCGGCATCGGGCTTCTGTTGCGAGTCGGTCCAGCCGACCATCCGCTGCGCGATGCGTTTGTGATCGACGCCCGCGACCTGCGCGAGCGCACGCACGACCAGTTGCCGCGCGACGCCGACGCGAAAGCCGCCGCCGATCAGCTTCGTCAGCAGGAAACGGCCGCTCCAGTCGAGTTCGTCCCAGTAGCCGGTGAGCCGCACGCGCAACTCGTCCGGCGTTGCGCCGCGCATCGTCAGCACGCGGTGTTCGATCCATTGCGGGAGACTGAGTTCGGACGTGCGCCGCGCGGGCGGCAGGATATGTGCGATCGTTTCGGCGAGATCGCCTACCGCGTGATACGACTCCTCGAACAGCCACGCGGGTAAGCCGGCGTGTTCGCATGCGATCTCGCTCAGCAGCCGGGTCGGCACCGACTGGCGCGGCTTGCCACCCGCGAGGAAATACGACGCCCACGCGGCGTCTTCCGGAGCGGCCACCGTGAAATACGAAACGAGCGCTTCGAGCTTGTCGTGGGTCGACGTGGTCGCGTCAAGCGCGGTATAAAGTGCGGCGAAGCGTTTCATTGACGCGCTCGCGTAACCGGCGGCGTGCTGGTTTCGGACTGCGAATCCAACGGTATTCCAGCTTGCTGCGCCTCGCTTGCTATCGCATCCGCTTCGACTGCGTCCTCACCGTATTGCGTTTCGAATGCCGCTGCCTGCAGGCCCTGCTCGCGCAGCCAGCGCACCATCGGCTCGACCTGGCCGTGCGTGACGATCACGCGTTCAGCGCCGCTCTCGCGTACCGCGGTTTGCAGCCCCGGCCAGTCCGCATGATCGGACAGCACAAAACCGCGATCGACACCGCGCCGCCTTCGCGTGCCACGCAAACGCATCCAGCCCGAGGCGAATGCATCGTTATAGTCGCCGAAGCGTCGCATCCACGCGCCGCCTTGCGCGGACGGCGGTGCGACAATCAGTGCCGCCCTGAACGCGGCCTTATCCTTGATAGGAATTTCGCTGACGAACCGCACCGGCGACAACGCGACACCCGCGTCGCGATACGCACGGTTCAACGACGCGATCGCACCGTGACAGAAGATCGGTCCGATGCCCGCATCGACGCCCGCGAGAATGCGCTGCGCTTTGCCGAACGAATAGCAGAACAGCACGGAAGCGCGCCCTTCCGACGCATTGTGGCGCCACCATGAATCGATGTCGTCGAATACCGTTTGCGGCGGTTCCCAGCGATAGACCGGCAGGCCAAAGGTCGATTCGGTGATGAACGTGTCGCAGCGCACGGGTTCGAACGCGTCGCAGGTCGGATCGTTGTCGAGCTTGTAATCGCCCGATGCAACCCATACGCGGCCGTGATGTTCGAGCCGCACCTGCGCGGACCCGAGTACATGTCCGGCCGGATGCAGCGATATCGTCACGCCGTTGATATTCAGCTGTGCGCCATAGCCGGCGGTCTGCAGATCGATGCCCGGCAGACGCGACAGCAATACACCCGCGCCCGGTCGCGCGGCCAGATAGTGCCGGTGGCCAGAGCGTGCATGATCGGAATGCGCATGCGTGATCACCGCGCGTTCGACGGGCTGCCACGGATCGATAAAGAAGTCGCCGGGCGGGCAATATAGCCCTTCCGGCCTTGCGATCACGAGGTCGGACGCATGTGCTGAAACGAACGGCGGTTCGGGCAACGGCATGGATTGGGGGCGCGCCTGTGTCCGCTACCTCGCGGTCGCGATGCGCGCATTCACTTTTACCGGCGCTCCATTGTCGTCGAACGGCGGCTGCAACGCGAAACCGCGAATGACGTCCCGCCCGAAAACGACGCAGCATGTAGAGCCGCCGTACTGAAAGAAACCAAGCTCGTCTCCCTTGCGCACGCGCTGACCGGGGAGCGCTTCGATCACGCAGGACGACACGTCCGCCATGCCCACGAACACGCAGCCGACCTTGCCGATCGAACGGTCGTCACACTCGATCACGATCACCGCTCTGGCGGCCACCGCTGTGATGTAACCTTGCGAATCATTGAGGCCGGCTGGATCTTCGCCTTCCGAATCCGCGTTCGAGTAATAGGCGCCATCGACGGCATAGGCTTTCGAAATGACGCCGCTCACCGGCGCATGCCAGCGATGGTAGTTGAACGCGCTGAGAAAGGCCTGGTAAACCGAGCCTCCAATAAAAGCTTGCGCCAGTTCGGGCTGGCTCGCGGTAAACATGTCCCGCAACGAGTAAGGCTGCGACTTTATCCAGAACGTGTCGTTAAGCCTGATATCGTGCTGGATGTTGTAGGGCGCGGCTTCGCACGCGCTGACGATGATCTTGTCGTTATCGGGCTCGTCCACGGGGCGCACGCCGTCACGGAACCTGCGCGTGAAGAAGTCGTTCCATGACGCAAAGCCCCACCAGCGCTCATCCGGATTGCAGATGAATTGCGACAGGCCGATGTGTTTGTCGGCTTGTGGAGAGAACCACCCGTCGGGCGGCAACGCGTTCAGATGTTCACGCGAATGAGGGCCGCTCAGAAAGCCACACCAGCAGTTCAGTACGTGTTTGAGCTGCGCATTGAGCGCCGGATCGCGAAACAGCGCATACCCTGATGGCATGCACATCGGCCAGTCCAGCACGGCATTCAACGGGCAATGAACGAGGCTGGTTTCGCTGAAAGGCGGCGAATAAGTCATCAGATAGTCGATGATCGTCATCAGTTCGTCGAGCGACGAATAGCCGAGAACATGCCCCTGCTCTTGCGCCTGCGCGATGGCCCTCGTCATGTCCATCCTGAGAACCGGATCGCCGCTGATCAATGCCGCGAGTTCATCGACTGCACTGTTACGGGCTACGACAGCACCGCGCGCCCGCGCCCTGGCGGCGAGATCCAGCCTGTATCGCGCGAGATGCGCTTCGTTACGCGGAAGCCACTCTCCCAGACGACGTCGCTGCGGACGTGACGCCTCTGCTTTGTCTGACATACGTCGTCCTCTTCGTGTTTTCCCGGGTCGGCCGGCAGGTATGTGCATGCGCGGCGACCCCATCGCCGCAATGATCATTTCAGACGCACGGCTTCAAGGCTCTCGTCCGGTTCCTTGCGCCCGCCGCGAATCTCAGCGACGCAGATGGCGATTGCCTCGGCGACATTGGCGACCTCTTTCTGCATGGCATCGTCGTGATCGAGTGTCGCGTGGCTCGTCGCGTACGGCTCGTAATAGCCGATAAAGCGGTCGAGACGCGACTTCGCGCCGGATTCGATGAATCCCATCCAGTCGAGCCAGTCCGTCAGCGCCCGACGCGAGCCTTCGATACCGGCGACGTCTCCGTGAACGACAATGCCATAGGCTCTGCCCGCCAGATGCTTCGGATAGTCCCATCCCTCGAGTTCGATCCGCTTGGCTTCGTCCGGCTTCTTGCCATGCGTCGAGGTGGGGTCCGGGTTGCCGCCATCCGCACAGACGAGGCGGTCCATTAGCAGCTTGAGCGGGCTGCTGACCTGATACCAGTAAACCGGAGTAACGAACAGCACACCGTGACAGGCGGCGAAACGTTCGTAGATCTCGTTCATCCAGTCATTCACCAGACCCAGCGAATGATTGGGATAGCAGCTGCACGGCCAGTGGCAGAGTGGCATCGCCGTCGACACACAGCCTTTACACGGATGAATATGCAGATCGTGATCCGAATTCAGACGCGACAAATCGAGGAAATCGACCTCGCAGGACCGCTGCTCCAGCGTTTCCTGGGCGATCTTGCCAAGCCGGAAGCTCTTTGACATCTCGCCCGGGCATGTATAGTCGTTTCGCGACGACGCGTTGACGATCAATACCCGCGAGGGCGTCGCCTTGTCTTTCTGCCGCGCCCCGGCAGCCTTGATGCGATCGCTTGCGGCGCGCCATTCGACTGACAGATCGTAGTCCGGGTCTTTGAATCCGGCGCCGGCCTTTTCGGTGATGGGCGACTTGCGCGCATTGGAATAGGCGTCCCATGCGATCGCCTCAAGCCGGGCGAGCGACGGGTCTTCTGTCCGGAACGCAGGGTCGTAGAAGCGGGCCATGAAACGTTCACGGAACGCTTCGCGCGACATCATTTCCGTTACCTGGCCTTTGCGGACTTCGATCGTCTGGTATCCGCCAGCCGGCTTTGAACTTGAATTCATGACGCCTCACGCAGGGCACGGTCTCGTTTCGAAATTCAGCAATCCGCGTGCCTGCGCCGTTACTGGACAGGTCGTTCCTTTGCTACATCGTTCGACGCGACGAGTTCGCGGTCGACCAGATCCAGCTTCAGCGGCGCATCGGCCGAAAGATTCTTCCTGGCAATCACGCGTCGCCACGCGCCATCGGTGCCTGGTTCGCGGTAGAACGCGACGATGGCGATGTATCGCGTATCCGCCTGCATGGGCTGCGACAGGCTTGCGGACGCGCCCGGACTCACCACGGTGGCGATACTGGTCCGCAGGTCCTGCGCGAGTACGGTTCTGTCGTTCTTTAACAGATCGTCGTAGGATGCCGCGTCAAACAGCTTGCGGTCCTTGAGCTGATACACGCGCACGGCGACCGAGGTCGAGCGGTTCGCATCGTCCGGGTTGAGAGAGGCGCGCGCCGCCAGGTCGACGTTCAGCGTCTTGACCTGTTTGTAGAAGACGGCGCGATACGCGCTCGAAGCGCCGTCGGACACGGTCTGCCAGGCGCCGCATCCGGAGAGCAGCGCGCGCTGGAGACGAGGACGGCCAGTTTGGCTCGCGTCAGGCGGTTGGACATGAATTCTCCGGAGTCAGGCAACGCGTTGGGCAAGATACGGGTTCGGCGCCCGCGCAGGAAAAGCTTCGTAGCGGCCAGGTTCGATCGTGATCAGCCGCTCGTCGTCGGATGGCAATACCGCGGTCCATGCGAGGCGCGGCAACGGGCCGCTCGTTGCCGAGCTCATGATGGGCGGCGGCACCAGTCGCGACGACACTTCCATGCGCAGGAACACGTCGGCCTTCGTGCCGACGTACAGGCGTATGAACGCGATCAACTCACCGTGCAGCCGAGCGCCGGGCAGCAGGCCGTGCGCCTGTTCCGCGTTTGCCGGCCGAAGCGTGACCCGCACCGCGCGACCGCGGTAGACCACGCGTGTGCCCAGCACGTAGCCTGCACCGAGCGTGCCGCGGTTGCCGCTCATGCCGTTGCCGGGCTTGTCCTTGTCCGATCCGGTCGAAGTAAGTACATGCGGCTTGCCCGCGGCCTTGAAAGCCGGATGAAACTCGTCGACGCGCACCTCGACGCCCGGTACCGCCAGCGCGACTACGCCAGCGAGTCCTTCGGGTGTGCGCGTGCGCCGGATCAGCAGGCCGAGCAGAGCGAGCACGCGCGAATCCGGCACCCCGGCGCGTGCGGGTTTTTCGCCCCAGCCGAAGCCGGCAAGACTTAGCAGCTTGCGCGAATGATCGTCCGTGGCACCCGGACGGAAGCCGATCGGGTAACGATATTTTTTCCACGCACGGTACAGCAGCGTCACGAACCGGTGATTGAACTGGTCGAGAAACGCCTCGAGCGCTTCGTGACCTTCCTCCCGGAGCACGATATCGTCGAATGTACGACGGCATCGCGGCGTCGACGCCATACAGCCCCATGAATGTCGTGCGCACGGTCGGCGGCAAGGTTGAGGCAGACAAGGCGCCGAATGTATCCTCTCCGGCGTCGAATTCGACCGACGCGACTTCACCGGCGGGAAATCCCGTGCGCGGCCACGGCCGGAACCGCACGGCTTCGTGGCCGGTCGTGTCGCGAATGCCGAAGCCCGCCTCGTCCGGCACACGCATCTCGAGCAGCTGGCACAACTGCATGAAGCTCATCGTGGGCGCGCGCGTAAGGAGCGATCTCACGAGCGGATCGAGATCCGGCGGTGCGGGATGAGGGGTCCCGTCCATCAGCGGGACCTCCTTCGATGCGTGCGGCGTCATAGCGGGGAGCGTTGCGCCTTGCTGCGCGGCCATTCAATGCGGGTTTGCGACGGCAGGCTAACGATCGCGAGTTTCGTGAACAGGTTGATTTCCGCGTAAAGCGCGAAGAACCGGTGCAGCAACTCGCCGAACAGCATCACGTCGCCCTCGCCTGCAAACGCGTGACTGTCGAGCGTCACCTCGATCAGCACGCCGCGCTCGACCGAACCCGCCCGATACTTCCTCGAGCAGTTCTTCCGAAACGTGCAGGATGCCCGCGAGGCGCCGGCGGTTCAGTTCGTCGCGGGTCCAGTCGTAAAGCGCCAGGGCGCCACGCAGCACTTCGGCGTCCATCATCGACAGGAAGTTCGGCGCGAGATGTGACAGCACCCGCCACTGGAAACGATCCCCGGTGGGCGGATAAAGCGGCAGCGTAGGGGCCGCGAGATTGCGGACGCCCGCGACATTCGGCGTACTCGCCGCCAGTTCATCGATGCTCGCTTCGCGCAGGCCCTTGCGCGGCAGCATGCCGTTCGTGCCGGTCACGCGCAGCGACAGGCTCTCCTCCGGCAGATCCTGCATCGATTCCCATGCGTGCCCGCCCAGGATCACCCATGTCTCGTGCAGGCCGGTGACCCCGGGGCGCACTCGCGTATGGAAGTACCGTTCCGGCGCTTCGTGGCGCATCATGCCGCCGCGATGACGGAAAGTGGCGAACGGCACGTATTCGTAGCGCGCGGCCGTTTCGTGATCGAACGATTCGATCGCGTCGACCGAGTAGGTTTCGACGTGTTCACCCTGATGGCCCGCCGGCACCACCCGGTATTCCGTCTCGTGATGATTCACCCGGATCGTCTCGGCATCGAGCGTGAACAGGTTGATCGCTGGCGTGCAAAAGAGCCGCACGTTTTCGGTAGTGAAGCGCTGGTCGGACGGATAGCTGTGCTTCAGCAGGACTTCCAGTTCGAAGCTGAATGCATTCTCCGGCAGCTGTTCGATATCGAGTCCGCACAGGTCGACGAACAGGAATTTCTCGCGGAAAGTGAAGTATTCAAGCAGCAGCTGGTAGCCTGAGAATGCCGCCTCCGCCTTGGGCCATAACCGCTCTTCGGTCGAGAAGCCCGCTGGCTCGATCGTCATGCCCTCGAGCGGCAGCGCTTCGCCATCGCGTACTTCAGGGATGCGCCACGCGATCGAGTCGACCTGGCGCGTGAGCGCGAGGTGCATCGCGAGCGCCGTCGGCAGATCCGCGTTAATGTAAATGCGCAGCCGCGACAGGTCCGTTTCATCACGCTGCGCCGAGTGGTCGATCTCGAAGGAGAGGCGGATCACCGACCGGCCATCGTGACGCACGGTTGGCCACGAGCGAGTGCAACGCATCGCGTCGCGCGTTGTCATGGTCAGCCGGAATCATGGCAAACCGGTCGAGATCGGCGCCGATGGCCTCGTCAGAAAATCCGGTGTGTCGTACGATCGGGGCAGCGTCTGCTGGAGGGACCCTTGCCTTGTTCACCTCTGCTCAAGATCGGCCGGTCATGTGTGATCGCATGGACGGCGACGCTTGCCGCCTGCTCGACCGTTCCGCTTATGCCGACGACCGGCCCGGTGACCACGACCATCGTCGTGGCGAGGCGCGCGTGGCATACCGATGTCTGTGTGCGCAGCGAGGATGCGGGCCCGCAGGTGTCGGCCCTGGCACAAGGGTTCGAAGGCGCTCGCTTCCTGTGCTTCGGCTTCGGTGAACGACAATATGTCATCACGCGCGAGCACGGCGTGCTGACCGCGCTCTCCGCGCTGCTCCCCAGCGAGGCCGCCGTGCTGATGACGGTGCTGCGCGACTCGCCAGGCGCGGCATTCGGGCCATCGAGCGTGATCACGCTCGGCGTGAACGACGCGGGTTTGGCCGGGCTTCGGGCGTTCCTGCAGCATTCGGTTCAAACCGACGCCACGGGCAAACCGCTCCGGCTCGCCGACGGTCCGTATCCGGGAAGCGTGTTCTTCGCCGCCACGGGCACTTATGACGCCTTCTATACCTGCAACACCTGGACGTCGGACGCGCTAAGATCGGCCGGGTTGCCGGTCCGCGGCGCCGTCCTGTTTGCCCGCGACCTGATGGACGAGGCGCGGCGAATCACGCCCGCGTCAGACCCGCCGCTTCCGACACGCCGTAGTCCCACTAGCAGGGCGAAGGACTACAGACCGTAGGCGTGCCCTGTTCCGGCACGACGACGGTGGTCCTGTTTGGCGGCGGCGGATCGCTGCTGCTAAACGAAAGACAGCCAGACAGAAAAAGCGGGCTCAGGAGCAAGACGAACCAGTATCGTTTCATGGTGGTTTCCCCATATGACGGTTACGCGCAGTCAACACTGCTCATATCGTCAACCGGCAGCAAAAAGGATTCCCGATTAATCAGACCAACCGGTGAGCGCAATGAAGGTGAAGGGTACGCGGCAAAGCGTGGGACCCATGACGCTGGCGTTTCGTCGTATAAGAAACGCGATCCGTCCTCGGGTCAAAGTGTACAAAATGCCCGCCGGCATCCACGCGGACTGGAATGTGCCAGTGATCGTTCGGGACGGTACGACGCTGCGCGTGAACGTTTTCCGCCCGGAAGGCGGCGCCCCGGTGCCGGTGATCATGTCGGCGCATCCTTATGGCAAGGACGAAATCCCCGCGCGCACGCGAAGCGGGCGTGGCCTGAACCTGCAATACCGGCTGTTCCCACAGCCGCATCCCATCGAGATATCCGAGTGGACGAGCTGGGAGGCGCCCGATCCTGGCGTGTGGGTTCCGCGAGGCTACGCGGTCGTCAACGTGGATTTGCGCGGCGGCGGAACGGCGGAAGGCGTCGGCGAGCTGTTCTCCGACCAGGAAGCCCTGGATTTCCACGATGTCATCGAGTGGGCCGGCACGCAATCCTGGTCTTCGGGACGGGTCGGGCTGAACGGCGTCTCCTATCTGGCGATCAGCCAGTACAAAGTGGCGGCGCTGCGCCCGCCGCATCTCGCGGCGATCTGCCCATGGGAAGGATTCAGCGATCTGTATCGGGATTTCGCACGTCCGGGCGGCGTTCGGGAGGACGGCTTCACGATCGTCTGGGACAAGGGACTCAAGCGAGGCGGTGTAAGGACAAACACCGAATTTCGCAAGGAAATCGCCAGTCGTCCCGAACGCGATGACTGGTACGAGTCCACTGCCCCCGACCTCGGTCGTATCGACGTTCCGGTACTTGTTTGCGGCAGTTTTTCCGATCACTCACTGCACACGCGAGGATCATTCGAAGTTTTCCGCCACGCGGGTTCTGCCCTCAAATCGCTTTATACGCATCGCGACGGCAAGTGGTGCGCGTTCTACGGAAAAGAAGCTACCGCGGCACGCGGTCGATTTTTCGACCATACGTTGAAGGGTCTCGATAACGGCTGGGAAAAGGAGCCGCCCGTGCGTCTGGCGATCTACGATAACGGCCCGGAGCCGGTTGCCGTCGCAGGCGAGCAGACATGGCCGCCGGAAGATCTTCAATGGCGCGCGCTCGGCCTCGATGCGCGCGGCAGGACGCTGGCCGACGCGCCCGCCGACGGGCCTCCGGCGTCTGCATCGTTCGACACCAGTCGGGACATGGTCGAATTCACGTGGACAGTGCAGGAGGACATCGACATCATCGGTCCGATGGCGCTGCGGCTGCACGTCGAGGTCCAGGGCGCCGATGATGTATTCCTGTTCGCCGGTGTGCGCAAGTTTCGCGGCGGCGTCGAGATGCAATTCGAAGGCTCATTCGGCTTTTCCGGCGATATGGTATCGAAAGGCTGGCAACGCGCCGCGCATCGCGAACTCGATGAGGAACGCTCGTCCGCGTCGCAGCCGGTACATCGCCATCGCATCAGCGAACCGCTGCGTGCCGGCGAGATCGTTCCCGTCGATATTGCGTTGCAGCCTCATGCCACCCGCTTCCTGCGGGGAGACGTGCTTCGCCTCGACATCAGAGGCACGTGGCATTTCCCCGGAGACCCATTGCGTGGCCAGTTTCCTTCCGGCTATCAGGGCAGCACAAAGGCCATATGTGTGCTCCATACGGGCGGTTCATTCGATGCGCGGCTGCTCGCGGGAACACGGCCCGTCAGCATGACGACAGCGAAAAGCGGTGCCGGCCCGAAACCCGCGGATGCGGCTAAAGGCAGCCCCGCCGGGCGCGTCGATCCCGCATCCGGCTGAACGGCCGCCTGCCCCGGCTATTGCCGCGGCCGAACTCGTCTTAAAATAGTCGCACTTTCGACTACGGACGCCCCATGCCGGATAACCACAGTATTCAAGGTGAATTGCGCGATCGCCAGCCCGCAAGCGACGACACCGAAATGTTCGAGCTCGCGCCGGTTTCGCTGTGGCTCGAGGACTTCACCGGCGTGCGCGCGCTCTTCGACAGCTGGAAAGCGGAAGGCATCACCGATCTGCGGGCGTTTTTCGCGGAAGATCTCGCGCGCGTGGCGCAATGCTCGTCGCGCATTCGGGTGATCAAGGTCAACCGGCGCACGCTGACGCAATTCGAAGCGGCCGATCTGGGCACGCTGACCGACAACCTCGCCAGCGTGTTTCGCGACGACATGCTGAAAACCCATATCGAAGAGCTGTGCCAGCTGTGGGAGGGGCAAACGCACTTCGTGAGCAAGACGGTCAACTACACGCTCGGCGGCCGGCGGCTCGACGTGCTCGTGAAGGGCAACGTGCTGCCCGGCCATGAGGCGCGTCTCGACCGCGTGCTGGTGGCCGTCGAGGACATCACCGAACTGGAAGGCGCGCGCCGCCGCATCGCGGACGGCGAACTGTACGCGCGCGGCCTGTTCGAACATTCGCCCGTATCGCTGTGGGTCGAGGATTTCAGCGCGGTCAAACGCCTGCTCGACGGGGCGCGCGCGGCGGGCATCGTCGATTTTCGCGTGTTCACGGATGTGCATCCGGAGTTTGTCGAACGCTGCATGCAGGAAATTCACGTGATCGACGTGAACCAGCACACGCTCGACATGTTCGTCGCGCCCGACAAGAAAACGCTGCTCGCGCGCCTGCAGGATGTGTTTCGCGACGACATGCGCCCGCATTTTCGCGACCAGCTGATCGACCTGTGGGAGAACAAGCTGTTCCAGCAGCGCGAAGTGCTCAACTATTCGCTGGAAGGCAACGAGCTGCACGTACATCTGCAGTTTTCCGTGTTGCCGGGCCATGAACAGAAATGGGACCTCGTGCTCGTCGCGCTGACCGATATCACCGCGCGCAAAAAGGCCGAGGCCTACCTCGAGTTCCTCGGCAAGCACGACGTGCTGACGAAGCTGCGCAACCGCTCGTTCTATGTCGATGAGCTGAACCGCCTCGAACGCAAGGGGCCGTTCCCGGTGACGGTCATCATGGCCGACCTCAATGGCCTGAAGCGCATCAACGACCAGCTCGGCCACGCAGCCGGCGACGCGCTCTTGCGCCGCGCCGGCGAAGTGCTGGCGAAGGCGCTTGAAACACCGTTTCACGCGGCGCGGATCGGCGGCGACGAATTCGCGATCCTGCTGCCCGCCACCGACGAACGCGGCGGCGCGGCGATGATCGACACGATCCGGCAACTCGTCGACCTGAACAACCAGTTCTATCCGGGCTCGACGCTGAGTTTCTCGATGGGCATGGCGACGTGCCCGCAGGGCGAGCGGATCGAAGCCGCCGTGCAGCGCGCGGACCTGCTGATGTACGAGGAGAAACGCGCGCACTACGCGAACCAGAACGGCGACACTTCAGCGACCTGAACGCCACGCGACGCCAGGCGAAGCCGCCGTTTAGCGGCTCGCACGCACTGTTATGTTCGTGAATCCGGCGCGCGGAGCGCTTCGCCATAGGTGCTGACGATCCGGCGGTCCTGCTCCGCCGCGGAAAACAGTTCCCACTCGAGCCCGTTGACGTCCACGCTTTTCGTGTAGCCGTCAACGGCATCGTCCTCGAAGCCGACATGGCGTAACTGTCCGGCTTTTTCCGGCGTCTCGTTGATCGAGAAGTTGAGCAGCTCGGTACGCCACATCGCGTAGAGGCCGGGCACGACGGCCGTCGGCGGCTGGCCGAGGCGCTCGCTGTAGTCGGCGATCGATGCGTCGAGGCTCGCCACGGCGAGCGCGATGTGAAAACGTTTCATGATCAGGGTCTCCGGTCGAAAAGCGTGACGCCATCGTAGCGGCGTCTGGCGAGCGTAACCAGTTGCCGGATCATGCTGGTATCGGCATTACCCGTATCGCGAACGCGCGCGCTTACGCCGCCGTCACGTGACGCAGCGCCGGTGTGGGCACGCGCGGCGGCGACACTTCGAACGTCGTGCGCAGGCGCCGCACTTCCTCGACAGGGCTGCACCCGAAGAGCCGCTTGAATTCGCGGCTGAACTGCGACGCGCTTTCATACCCGACGCGCGCCGCCGCCGCGCCCGCATTCAGGTTGTCCTGTACCATCAGAAGACGCGCGTGATGCAGCCGCGTCGCCTTCACGTACTGCATCGGCGACGTCGACGTGACCTGCTTGAACTGCGCATGGAACACCGCGAGACTCATGCCGGCTTCGCGCGCGAGCATGTCGACGTCGAGATCGCCCTGGTAATCCACATGAATCAGCCGGAGCGCTTTCGCAATGCGGCCGAAGTGGTGCTGATGCGTGAGCGCCGCGCGCAGTGCGTCGCCCTGCTCGCTTTTCAGCACGCGATAGAAAATCTCCCGCACGATCGACGCGCCCAGGATGCGCGCATCGAGCGGCGAGCCAAGCGCTTCGAGCAGACGCAACACCGCATCGCTTAACGGCTGGTCGAGCGCGGTCGAATAGATGCCCTTCGGCTCGATACGCTGCGTGCCGCGCGTATCGTTCAACGCCATCAGCAACTCGGCGATGGTGGTGAGATCGACGCGGATCTTGATCGCGAGCATCGGTTCCTCCTCGCTCGCCTCGGTCTCGCTTTCGAACGGCAGCGGCACGGACAGCACGAGAAACTGCTGTGCGTCATAAACGAAAACTTCATCGCCGAGATAACCGCGCTTGCGTCCCTGGCAGACGATCACGACGCACGGTTCGTACATCACGGGCATGCGGGGAATCGACCGGTTCGAGCGCATGAAGCTCACGCCTTCGAGGCACGAATGTGTGTAGCCTTCCGCGGGCGCAAGCGTGCGGAGCAACCCGACCATGCGCTTCTGCGCGGGGCTGATGAATCCGCCGCACGTGGCGGTTACCGGTTGAGTCGAGTTCATGGCGGTGCCTGTCCGGGTCAGTCTGCCGGGTTCGATGCCCGTCAGGAGAATAAGGCTCCAAATCTAGCACCCATCCACCGCCTATGTGTACTTCCAGGAGAATCAGGCAAACCTTCAAGCCGATCAGGTCTATCCCAGATCGGAAAAACGTCGTGTAGGGAAAGAGTGTAGATCCCGGTGGTCGCCGGTTACATAAAAAAAAAA